>JAZQVJ010000159.1:0-13453 GCA_045631785.1 Eubacteriales bacterium | reverse complement strand
CTCGCTATCTGACGGAGTGTCGCGCAGATGTACTCGGTCTCCTCGCGCGAATTGGAAAAAACGAGAGAGCGACAGGGGGACACGGCATCGTAAAGGAATTCATAGCCGGGATCAAGAACGGCGCGACCGGCTCGCTCCTGCCCCTTGGCCGCTTCCTCGGCTGTGGTGGGAGAGGTCTCGGAATTCTGATCGGAGGACCGATCTTCAATATAGAAATGCTCCATTCCAAGACGCCAAGCGAGCTTTTCGCGCTCGGGCGGCGGTGCCGCCGTATGCCTCCCCGAGCCGGCGCCAAGCCACGCGGCAGCGGTCTCAAGATCACCGACGGTGGCCGAAAGACCGATGCGGCGCGGATGACGGCCTAGGAGCCGCCCGATACGAAGAAGCTGGCACAGCACCTGATTGCCGCGGTCGCTCCCGATAAGGGCGTGGATCTCGTCAATGACCACATAGCGCAAGGCCCCAAGGAGGCGGGGGATATCGTTATGGCGGTTCATGAGCATGCTCTCCAGCGACTCGGGCGTGATCTGGAGGATGCCGCGAGGGGCGCGCAGGAGCTTGGCCTTTTGCGAGGAGGAAACGTCACCGTGCCAATGGAAAACGGGGATCCCACTCTCGTCAAGAAGCTCCTCAAGACGTTCAAACTGATCGTTGATAAGGCTCTTAAGAGGAGCAATATACAGAACGGCCACTCCCTCGGTCACGGGGGGGTGATCGACGAGATCGGCAAGGATCGGAAAGAAGACGGCCTCGGTCTTGCCGCTGGCGGTGGAGGAGGAAAGGAGGAGATTGTCGTGGGTATCGAAAAGGACGCGCGCCGCCTCGATCTGGACCGAGCGCAGCTCCTGCCAGCCCGAGCGAAAGATGTACTCACGGATGAATTCCGGATAGCGAGAAAAAATGCGATCGGCTTCGGTCATGGCGTGTCCTTTCGTATAGTTTTGTTTACCTTTTCTGCGATTTACAGGGAGATGTCAAAGAGAAATCCAGGAACAGAGGGGGCTTCCTCCTCGGAACGGGCAGAGGCCGGCGCGGCCTCTGCGCGCGTTTTAACAAGCTCCCCGAAGGTGGCCTCGGGGTTCTCGCGAAGGATATCGAGGAGCGAGAGGAAGTCGCGGATGATCTCGCGCGGTGTCACCATTTCCTCGGCGCCGGCGCGGTCAAGGGCCGAGCGCAGGAAGCGCTCACAGTCCTCTGCGGGCAGAACGGGAGTGCCGTAGAGCTCGGCGTGAAGGGCGGCAAGGCGCACAACGAGCGCCAAAAGCTCGTTATCCGAAAGACGGCGCAGGCGGATGACGGGGGCGTTCATTGTGGTATAGCCCCCCTCGGCGAAGCGGCTATCGGCCAAGCGGCTGCGGAGCGCCTCGTAGCTGAAGAGGCCGCGGCGCGTGTCCTCGAGAAATTGGACCGTGCCGCCAAAGACCACACAGAGCCCCTCGGCGCGGCCGCCGAGCGTATCGTTAAAGATCGAGAGGATCTTCTCGTAGTTGGATTCGCGTGCGATGCGGTTAGGGATCTTGTAGAGGTTGACACATTCGTCTATGAGGACGAGAAGGCCGCGATACCCAAGGCGGCGGGCAAAAACGGCGAAAAGCTTGATATAGTCGTACCAGTTATCGTCGTCGATGATACCGCCGACGGTAAAGCCGAGCGCCGCGCGCGCCTCGGTCTTGGTGCCGTATTCGCCGCGAAGCCACCGGAGGCAGGCGCTCTTGGCGGCTTCGTCACCTGTCATCTCGGCGGTGTAATACGCGCCGAGGACACGGGCAAAATCAAAGCCTCCGACACTGCCCTCAAGAGATGCGAGGGTGGCGTAGATCTTCTTCTTCATTTCGGCACCGAAGGCAGTGTCCTCGGGGAAGATGCCCTCGGCCGCAAGATCGGAGGCTATGCGTGCATAATACCGCGAGAGGACCACGGGGAGGGCGCCACCGTCGGGCGAGGCGTGCGAGGCGAGGTTGCGTAAAAGCTCGCGGTAGGTGGCAAGACCGCCGCCGTTGCCGCCCGACAGGCGCCTCTCGGGCGAAAGGTCGGCATCGGCACAAAGGAAATTGCGGTCGAGTGCGTAGCCGCGGATGAGCTGCAGAAGAAAGCTCTTGCCACTCCCGTAGCGGCCGATCAGAAAGCGAACGGCGGCGCCCCCCTCGGCGGTGGCATCCAGGCTATCGAGCAGGGCCCCGCTTTCTGCGGTGCGGCCGATGGCGATATAGGGGGCGCCCGAGCGCGGCACGACGCCTGCCGTCAAGGAGGAAAGCAGGGTCCGCAGGACACGCTTCGGCACGGTCATTTTGTTAAGGTTTTCAGCCATTCTTCGATATCCTCCCGATAGTCTTCGATCACTGTGTATTCTTCGCCCGAGGGCTCAAGCAAAACGTCACCGTACGCCGCAAGGAAGGCCTCATTGACCTCCTCGGCCAAAAGGGGCAGAGGACAGGCGCGGTGGCGGGCAAGCTCCCGCGGCGCATCTTTGCCGGCGAGAAAGGCGCGCACCGCCTCATAGAGCCCCGAGGACGGCGCCCCCGGCGATGCCGCCGGGACAGACGGCGGTGGAGAGATGGGGGCGGGGGACGCCGAGGAGGGAGGCTTTGCGGCGGGACGGGACGGTGGCACGGTAGCCTCAGGGAGCTCCTCCTCGGTGACGAGGCGGCGCGTCAGCTGCCATGAGGCCGCCTCGATCTCCCTCGCCGAGGTGGTGTCGAGGCCACGCTCCGGCGCATCGTAAAGCTTCTCGTAGGCGGGGGTTACCGGGGTTGGCTCACGCGACGGCAGGGACGAACGGACGGCGGCAAAATAACGGTCGATCACGGCGCGCACCTCGGCATCCAGTCCCGCGGTCGAAAGACGCGCACGGATCCCAAGGGCGGCGCGAAGCAGATTCTCGGTATACTTGACCGCAAGGCTGACCGTCCGCCGCAGAGCATCGGTATGGCGGAGAGAGATATATTCGACCTCAAGCTCAGCACGGATATTGTGCGCGCAGAGGGTGCCTAAGAAGGCACGGCGGTGCTGGCGCTCGGGACGCTCGGAGAAGGACAGCATCCCCGCCGAAAACAAATGCGAATAGACGCGGGCCATCGCCCCTGTGACGTGGCGGTAGAAGAGTGTTTTGGTCTTATCGGTCAGCGCCCGGCTCGTTTCAAAGCGATAGTCCGAGGACAGCGAGAGAAGGCGCAGAACACCCTCGGGTGTCGCCACCGTGGCAGTGCCGAAATAAAAGCCGATGCCGTCCGATTCCGCAGCGGCAGAAAGACAATCGGGGGAAAGCTCGGAAGGGCAAGGCAGAGCGTGCAAGAGGCAATAATCGGAAAGCCAGGGCACCATATACCGATCAATGCCGTCAAGACTTTTGCGATATGCCTCCCACAGTGCCGAAAGAAGACGTGCGCCCTCGGCGGGAGGGATGCGCCCCTCAAGATGAATGATCTCGTAGACGAGGAGGAAAAAATATCCCTTGTCGGTCCTCGGGTAACGCCCGCAACGCACCTCGCTGCGAAAATGCAGATAGTACGCCATCTGCTCTGCCGAGAGCTGGTTGTACTGGGGCGTAAAGGAAAAGAAGGGCGTGTACTCGCAGGGAGTGGCGGGAGCATCGAGGTAACGCTCGGCATCGCGGCGAAACTGCTCGTAAAAGCTGTGGCCACCGACGGTCCTGCGGACCGTCACCGATCGGATGAGGGCGTTTTCCCTCGGCACATAGGTGGTCGTTTCCACCTCCCCCGAGGAGAGTGGGAGGGCAGTCAGGCGGCGCGATGGGGAGGGGGGAGAGGGAGGGGTGGCATCCGTCACAGGAGTGAGGACGGGGGAGGCAAAGGGGCGGACATTCGGCTCTCGCCGTTTTGGCAGGAGCTTGGCGATATCCCAAAAGGCATCGCGGTCCTCGCGGCGCTCATCCCGACTCATTTCTTCCCCTCCTCTCACGTAATATTCGGTATTATAGTATTATACCATTTTCTTCATTCACTGTCAATCGTTTTTCGGGGGCTTTCTGTTTTTGGACGGGGGCGTTTTCGTAAGAAACACAAAAATCCCGTGTCCGACGGCGCCGAGGGCGGTGGGACACGGGGCTTGCGGAAAGGTGCGCAGAATGGGCGGCAATGAGGGATCAGACGGTTTTTACGGCAACGGCGCCGTTCTTCATTGCCGTGGCGGCCGAGTCAGCGGCCTCCTCACTGTCGAACACCCCGAATACCGTGGGACCACTCCCACTCATCAGAACGGCGCGAGCGCCGAGAGCGAGCAGAGCCGCACGGTTCGCCGTAGCACCCGGACAGTCGGGCAGCACCGCCTCCTCAAAGATATTGTAAAGTTTTTTTGTCACTTCTTCCCTGTTTTTGGCTTGCAGTGCGCGGATCATCCCCAAAAGGTCGCCATGCTCCCCCGGCTCGGCAAAGCCGTTATGAAGCGCGTCAAGGGCAGCGAAGGCATTAGGCGTGGATACCCTCTCGGGGGCAGGAGCAACGACGAGGGGGAGCGTTGGACAGGGAGGCAGCACCTGCATCACTTCCCCGCGCCCCTCGCAAAGACGGGTGTGGCCGAGAAGGCAAAAGGGAACGTCCGAGCCGAGGAGCGCGGAAAGCTCCAGGAGGCGCGCCTGCGTCATGCGCTCGCCCGTCACGCGGTTGAGGGCGCGAAGAACGGCGGCGGCATCGGCGCTCCCGCCGCCGAGGCCTGCGGCTACGGGAATATGCTTATCCAGCGAGAGGCGAACACGCATCGGACAACCGCCCTCCTCCATAAAGAGAGAGGCCGCGCGCGAGGCGAGGTTCCCGGGGCCTACGGGTACGCGGTAGCGGCCGCGCACCGTGAGCGTGACCGAGGGAGTGGCGGCGGGGACGGCATCGACGGTAAGAGCATCGTAAAGCCCGACCGTCTGCATCACAGAGCGCAGAGCGTGAAAGCCGTCCTCACGGCGCTCCGTCACGTCAAGGTAAAGGTTGATCTTGGCGTAGGCTCTCTCGTAAACTCGCATACCGCACTCCCCTTTCGTTGTCTTCATCCTCTCCATCATATCACATCCCGTGTCACAATGCAAGGAAAAATGTCTTTTCTTCGGCGGCGTCGGCTTCTCTTTCAACTTTTTTCCGAAAGCACTTGACTTGCCCCTCGGTTTAACTTATAATTTATATTACAAATATTATTCAAGGAGGCGCGCAATGTTCCGCAAGATCTACAATGAAAAATACATGTCCATCGCGATCCATACGACGCTCGGCATTGCCGCCGTCACTCTGCTCGTTGCCTTCGGCTTCCATTTCTTCAAGATCCAAGAGGCCGTATCCGACGTCTATTCGGTTCTGAAGCCCATCGTCTTTGCTTTGGTGCTTTCCTACTTCTGCAATCCCTTGATGGTCCTCGGAGAGAGGTATGTCTTTTCCTGGCTTGACCGCTTCCCCCGTTTCCCGAGGATCTTCCGCCGTATTTTCTCGCTGCTGCTTGCCTATCTTGCCATCCTCCTTTTGCTGGCGGGGATCGTTTTGCTGGTCGTCCCCGAGATCATCAACAACTACGAGAGCCTGATCGGAAACCTCACGAGCTTTGGTCTTACCGCCATCGAATGGGTGGATAACGTGCTTCACCTTGTCAATGCCGACAGCGTTTCCGAGATCATTGTGAAGAATTCAGACCGTCTCCTCGCGGCAACGGCAGACATCCTCACGGGGGTGTTGTCTACTCTTGCCAACACCGTGTTCATCCTCATTCTCTCTACCGTTCTCTCCTTCTTCATGCTGCTTTACAAGGAGGTGTGGACGACGCGGCTAAAGCGTACAGCCGTATCTGTTCTGCCGCGCAAATTTTACGCCGAGCTTTGCGATACGCTGGCCTTTGCCAACCGCACCTTCGGCCGGTATCTTGTCGGGAGCGTTTTTGACTCTATGCTGGTTGGGTGTGAGGTCTTTCTCGCCCTCCTCATCTTTGACGTTCCCTACCGCGGACTCGTCAGCGTGCTTGTGGGGATCACCAACATCATCCCCTACTTCGGCCCCTTTATCGGCACCATCCCCGCCTTCATCATCATCCTCACGCAAGATCCCTTCAAGGCCTTCCTGTTCGTTGCCATCGTCCTCGTCGTGCAGCAGATCGACGGCAACTTCATTAATCCGCGTATCATCGGCAAAACCACCAACATCAACAGCATGTGGGTCATTATCGCCATCACTGTGATCGGCGGCTGGTTCGGCATCCTCGGGATGCTGATCGCCATCCCGCTTTTCTCGGTTGCTTATATGCTGGTGCGCCGCTTTGTCAACCGCCGCCTGCGAAGGAAGGGGCTGCCCACCGATCGCGAGGCCTACGCAAACGCCTTCTCGGTATCGCATTACAAGGCCCACGGTGAGCAAGGCGCCCCGGCGGCCGAGCGCCCCCGGGTGACGACCGCGGAGGCGACCGAAGAACGAAAGGAGGAGAGCGACTCATGAAAAAATTCCAGTTGAATAAGCAGTACCTCACGATCGGTCTTTACTGCCTCGGTGTGGCCGTTGTTTCGCTCCTTTTTGGGCTCATCGTCTTCAATCTCGGCGGGATCTTCGGCTTCTTGGGGCGAGCGATTGGCGCCATTAAGGCGCTCCCCTACGGCATCCTGCTCGCGCTCATTCTCTACCCGTTTGTCATCCTCTCGACCAAGATGTATTCCCGTCTTCTCGAGAAGCGCCGGCCGCGCCCGCGGCTCGTGTCGGCCCTCTCGCTCGTGACGGTCTATCTCGGCATGCTCCTTGTCCTTGGTATTCTGATCCTCGGCATCGTTCCGCCCATGATCGACACGGTGAGCGAGCTCATTGATCAGATCTCGTCCTCCTATACCGTGATCGAGGCGTCACTGCGCGAGCTCATGGCCAAATCCGACCTGCTGGCAAGCTTTGCCGATGCTACCATCGAATTCGTGCGGACCACCCTCTCGCGCCTTGTCAGCACCGACATTGCATCGGTTGCCACCTCGCTCCTTGCCGGCTTTGTCGGCGAGGCCTTTGATATCCTCGTCGGGCTTGTGATCTCGATCTATCTGCTCGCGGGGCGGCATATGATGGGATGCCTTGCCGGCAAGTGCGTGGCGGCGATCCTGCCCGCCGGCGGCTCGCACCGCGTCACGATGTTCATCAAGCGCCTGTATGCGAACTTCACCGAGTTCATCTCGGCGCGCATCCTTTCGGCGCTCTTCCTCGGGGGCGGCTCCTACCTGTTTTTCCGCCTCTTGGGGATCCCCTATTATCCGATCCTCACCCTTGTCATTATGGTCCTCAATTTCTTCCCCGTATTTGGGACCATCTTCTCCTTCCTCGTCTGCGGTGTCGTGCTTCTTATCACGAAGCCCTTTTACACCCTGCCCGTGCTTCTCATTCTTGCGGCGCTTGAGCTGATCGACAACCTCCTCATCGAGCCTCACACGCTCACGCACAAGGTACTCCGTCAGAACGTCGGCGCAACCATCGTGCTCCTGCTCTGCGGCTATGCGCTCCTCGGCATTTTCGGTGCGCTGATCGCGATCCCCGTCTATGCCACGATTCAAAACTCCCTGCGCGCCTTCTCGGTGCATCTCTTGAACCGCCGCGGTCTGCCCTCGGCGATCGAGGAATACGAGAACTTTAACATCCGCCTCTATATGACTCCCGAGCAGAACGAGGGAGAGCCGCTGGAAAACGCCGCGACGAAAAAGGTCAGAGAGGCACGGCAAGCCAGAGAGGCACGGCGAGCCAGAGCAAAAGAGAAAGCAGAAACGGCCGCGAGGACCAAAGCGGCTCTTATGGAAGAAAAAGAGCTGAGGGCCAAGAAGGAGCCGAAGGCGGAAAAGCAGCCTAAGGCATCGAAGCCGCCAAAGCCGCAAAAAGCACAAAAGCCGCCGAGGGCAACGAAATCGGCCAAGGCAAAGGACTCCTCACAAAACGAAAAATCGGCCGTGCCGACATCCGCCGAGGAGGCGGCACCCCCTGCCGATACGGGCGAGGGCTGACATTTTTTGCGTTTTTTGGCACAAAGGTATTGACAAAGCAAAGAAGTTAGTTTATAATTGTATAATAGTTTGGACTGTTCTTTGCAGTCCGGCTCCTTGGGATCGCTTGCGCGGTCCCCGATAAAGACCATAAGGAGGTGTATTCTGATGGAGAAAAGAATCGGTTCGTATGAGACCCTCATCGTCATCAACGCGGCGCTTGCCGAGGAAGAGATCAAAGCTCTCGTTGATAAGTTTGCGGCTCTTGTGAGCGCCAACGGCACGATGGAGTCTGTGGACGAGTGGGGCAAGCGCCGTCTTGCGTACCCCATCGACGATCTTACCGAAGGGTATTTCGTCGTGATGTCCTACCGCGCCGCTGCTGACTTCCCCATGGAAATGGAGCGTGTTCTCGGGATTACCGACGGTATCCTGCGTTCGATGACTACCGTTGCCACGGCGAAGAAGCCCGCTGCTGCCAAGGAACCCGAGACGGAAGCTCCCGCGGAAGCCGCGGCTGAGTAAAAAGTGTAAGGAGAGACTATCATGGCAAGTTTCAACAGAGTTATTCTGATCGGTAACCTCACCGCTGATCCCGAGCTCAGACAAACCCCGAGCCAGATCTCGGTCTGTCGCTTTACCCTGGCGGTCAATCGCCGCTTTGCAAGAAGCAACAATCAGGAGCAGAACGCCCAGCAGCAGACGGCCGATTTCATTACCGTCGTTGCCTGGCGGCAAAGCGCGGAGTTTGTGGCGCGTTACTTCAAGAAGGGGCGCCCGATCCTTGTTTCCGGTCAGCTGCAGTCCCGTAGCTGGACCGACCAGCAGGGTACCCGTCACTATGCGACCGAGGTGGTTGCCGATGAGGTTTCCTTTGTCGAATCCCGCGGTGATTCCCCCGCTGCCGGCGGGAACAACACCCAGTACACGCCCGATGCTTACGGCACGCCTGCGTATACCGGCGGTAATACCGCGAGCTTTGAGGAGATCCCTGCCGACGACAGTCTTCCCTTCTGATCCCACGATCTTAAAAAGATCTTATCCCGCGGATGTGCGAATCGGCTCATAACGCACACCGCTTGAATTTGAGCCGGAAAGGTCAGGAGCTTTTAAATGGAAAGAAATGACGCACCGCACTCCTTCCGTCCCAACATGCGACGCAAAAAGAAGGTTTGCGTCTTCTGCACGGAAAAGGTTGAAGCCATTGATTACAAGGATGTTGCCCGCCTCCGCAAGTTCATCTCGGAGCGCGCCAAGATCCTCCCCCGCCGCATGTCCGGCACCTGTGCGAAGCATCAGCGCGAGCTGACGACCGCGATCAAGCGTGCCCGTCAGGCTGCGCTTCTCCCCTACGTCACCGACTGATTGGGGCACAACTGCAAAAAGAGCAGACTTTTGTCTGCTCTTTTTGCTATCGCCGTTTGAAGCTCTAAATGGAGTTGATTTATTTTTCAAGATCCTGTATAATAGAAAGCGGATACTTCAATGGAAAGCGAGAAAATTATGGAGCAGATCATAGCGGGAATAAGCGATTTTTTATATAACTACGTGCTTATCATCCTTTTGGTTGGCGGTGGAATATACTTTACCGTCCGCACGAAATTTTCCCAATTTCGCCTATTTTCGGAACAGATCAAAAGCGTGGCGGAAAAGCCGAAGGACGGGAAGGGTGTTTCTTCCTTTCAGGCACTGATGGTTTCTACCGCGTCAAGGGTTGGCACGGGCAATGTTATCGGCGTATCGACGGCGCTCTGCCTCGGCGGCTTCGGCTCGGTCTTTTGGATGTGGATCATCGCGCTGATCGGCGGCGCATCCGCGCTGATGGAAAGCACGCTGGCGCAGATCTACAAAAGGCGGGGCGAGAACGGCTGCTATGGCGGTCCTGCGTATTACATAGAAAGCGGCCTTAAGTGTCGTCCGCTGGCCATTGTTTTTTCCGTGCTTTTGATCTTGACCTACGGCGTCGGGTTCAACATGCTGGCATCGTACAATCTGCAGTCCACCTTTGAGGTGTTTGAATTCTACGATCCGAAGGTCACCCCTTGGCTCATCGGGGGCATCGTCGCCCTTTTGGTTGGCTATTGCTTGCTCGGCGGTGGTGGGCGAATGGTTCGTGCGACAAGCGTTCTCGTCCCCTTTATGGGCGTTGCCTATATTTTGGTGGCGCTTGTCATTGTCCTCATCAACATCACTGCACTGCCAAAGGTTTTTGCAGAGATATTCCGGGGGGCGTTTGACCTTCGGGCGATCTTTGGCGGCTTCAGCGGCTCGTGCTTGATGTACGGCATTAAGCGCGGCCTGTTCTCAAACGAGGCGGGTGTCGGCTCGGCGCCCAACGCATCGGCATCGGCCGAGGTCACTCATCCCGTAAAGCAGGGGCTCGTTCAGGTTCTTTCGGTATTCATCGATACGATCCTGGTTTGCTCAGCCACCGCGTTTATGTGTATGTGCTCGGGCGTTCAGCCGTCGGCAGAGATTTCGGGCGCGCAATATATTCAGGCGGCGCTTTCCGTTTCCCTCGGCAGCTTTGGCCCGATCTTTATTGCCGTTGCGATGGTGCTGTTCGCGTTCACCACCCTCATCGGAAACCTTTTCTACGTGGATAAGGCCATTCTGCACATAGCAAAAAAAGAGCCGAAGGCGTGGATCAAAAACGTGTATTATATAGCTTTTTCGCTTTTGATCCTTTTGGGGGCGGGGCTTTCTGCCGATCTCCTTTGGAATATATCGGATATCTTCATGGGTGCTATGACACTCATCAATATCCCTGCCCTGCTCATCCTCGGCAAATACGCCTTCCGCGCGATCGACGATTACACCAAAAAGGCAAAGAAGGGCGGAGAGATCGCCTTCCTGGCTTCGGACATCGGTCTTCCCGATGCGGTCGACTACTGGCAGGAGTAACCCATCGAATAAAAAACGCCTCGTGTGAGGCGTTTTTTATTTTCTTCCGAAAAGGCAGTTCAGGTAGAGATAGCGTTCACGGTCAAAGACATCGGGCCATTCCGCAGGGAGGCGCCACGACCAATTCCCCTCGGCACGCCCCGGCGTATTGATGCGCCCCTCCTGACCGATGCCAAGGAGATCCTGCATCGGGAAAACGGCAAGGCGCGCGACCGAGGCAAGGACGGTGCGGACGGCAGACGGAACGGCGCCCTCAAGAGAGGTGGCGCCGCAATAGTCAAGAAGGTAGGCGCGCTCGCTCTCCGGCATCGAAAGAAGATATCCCTGTAAGGTATCGTTGTCATGCGTGCCGGTATAGGCCACACAGTCCTCGGTATAGTTGTGCGGCAGATGGATGCTTGCGGGATCACCGAGAAAGCCGAACTGAAGGACACGGCTTGAGAGAAAGCCGCAGCCACGCCGCAGAGCGACGACGGCATCATCGATCTCACCGAGATCCTCGGCGATCACCTCCCGCCCTGCAAGAAGGTCGGAAACGGCAGAAAAGAGGGAATTCCCGGGGCCCGGCTCCCAATGCCCCGCGGTGGCAGGGGCGCTCCCCGGGATGCGATAATAGGCTGAGAAGCCGCGAAAATGATCGAGGCGCACACCGTCAACGCGGGAAAGAAGATAGGAAAGACGGGCGCGGAAGAAGGCGTAACCGCCCTCGCGCAGCCTCTCCCAATCGTAGAGGGGATTCCCCCAGACCTGCCCCTCGGGCGCAAAATAATCGGGGGGGACGCCCGCGACATCACCCTCGCCAAGAAAGGCCTCGGGATACAGGACGGCATCGGCGCTCCCCGGTGCCACATAAATGGGAAGATCGCCGATAATGCGTACACCGCGGCTGTGGGCGTAGTCGCGGAGGGCTCCCCATTGACGGTCGACCGTTGCTTGTATGAAGGCGTGGATATAGAGGGTGGCATCGTTCTCGGCACGGTGGCGGCAGTAGGCGGCCACCTCGGGGTTCGCCTCAAGATAGCCGTCAAGGGCAGTGCGGTCGGCGCGGCCGGCGGCGAGGGCGGCGAGGGCGTTGTGATCCCCACCCTCGGCCTCCTCGCGGGAAAGGGCGCCTTCTCCGACGAGAGTGTCGATATCAAGGAGGGTGGGATCCATGGCAAAGGAGGAATCGGAGGCATAGGGCGACCCGTAAGCATCGGGCGGGGTGAGGGGGAGAATCTGCCACACCGAAAAGCCGCCGTCGGCCATAGCATCGATAAACCGATAGGCCTCCTCTCCGAGCGTTCCGCGCGAAAACCGCCCGGGGAGTGAAAATACGGGGAGAAGAACACCGCTTGCTCGTGCCATAAGAAACCGCCTTTCGTTTACTGTTAATCTTTCGTTTACTGTTAACAGTATATCCCACCGGCGAAAAAACATGAAAAAACAAAAAAGCACCGCGTGTGCGGTGCTTTTTTATTACGCCATGGCGTTCAGTTTCTTGGTGAAGCTGCTCTTCTTGTGTGCGGCGTTGTTCTTGTGAAGGATCCCATGAGCAACTGCCTGGTCGATCTTCTTCACAGCAACCTTGTATGCGGCGGCGGCCAGTTCACGGTCACCGGCGGCGAGCGCGGCATCATACTTCTTGATGATGGTGCGCATCTGCGACTTGAAGATCTGGTTGCGCAGAGCCTTGGCCTCTGTCACTTTCACACGCTTTTTGGCAGATTTGATGTTCGGCACGACACTTTCCTCCAAATTATTTGTTGCGTTCGGACTGCATTATCACCTGAGAGGGGTGTGAAAAAGCACTCACCTGCATACATTAAAAGATTTTACCACAGTTCTTTCTAAATTTCAATAGTTTTTAGAAAATTTTTTTATTTTTTTGTTGACAAAGCCGTGAAAGAGTGGTATACTTGTAAAGTAAATGACTTTACAGGGGTGATACCATGTTCGAAAAGGATCTGACCGTGGAATTTCTCCTTGATTTTTACGGCGAGGTGTTGCCCAAGAGAACGCGCCTGATCCTCGGCGCCTATTACGGCGACGATCTGTCGCTTTCCGAGATCGCCGAAGACGAGGGCATCTCCAGGCAGGGCGTGCGCCACATACTGAAAAAGAGCGAGGAGGAGCTTTTCTTCCTTGAGGAGCGCTTGGGGCTTGCGGCGCACCACCGTGAGCTGCTCGCAGCGGCCGGCCGCTTGCGGCCGCTTGCCGAGGCACTGGCCGACTTCCCCGATGAGCGCGTGCGTGCGCTCAGCCGAGAGGCCATGCGCCTTTCGTCCGATTTTCTCGAAAAATAAGCCGAAGGAGTATGCGCTTTGTCAATGTTCCAAGGGTTAACCGAAAAGCTTTCTGCGGCGCTGAAGAAATTCCGCAGCAAGGGAAAGCTCACCGAGGCTGACGTCCGCGAGGGAATGCGCGAGGTCAAGCTTGCGCTCCTTGAGGCCGACGTCAACTTTAAGGTCGTCCGCGATTTTGTCAAGTCGGTGACCGAGCGTGCTGTGGGCGAGGCGGTGCTGGAGAGCCTTCTCCCCGCCCAGCAGATCATTAAGATCGTCAATGAGGAGCTCATCCGCCTGATGGGCTCGGAATCCCCGAAGATCGAGATCGCATCCAAGCCCCCGACGGTCATTATGATGGTCG
>JAZQVJ010000158.1:0-1261 GCA_045631785.1 Eubacteriales bacterium | reverse complement strand
AAGGATGGGACGGTCAACGAGGGCCTTTGCCTTAACTGTGCAAGGGAGCTTGGGATCAAGCCCGTCAACGATATGCTGGAAAAGATCGGCGTTTCCGAGGAGGACCTTGAGAGGATGTCGGAGGATCTGCGCAATGCGCTTGTATCCGATGACGGAGACGAGGGGGCCGAGGAGGACGGCGGTGAGGACGGCGGCGCGCCCGCCATTGATCTGCCGAAGATCTTTCAGCATCTTGGCTTTCCCGTGAGCCCCAAAAAGGGGCCCGAAGGGAAGGGCGAGCGCCGATCTCCCTCCGGCGAACCGAAGAGGGATGAGAAGCGCAAGCTTCTCAACACCTACTGTAAAAATCTGACGGCGGAGGCATCCGCCGGGAGGCTCGATAAGATCGTGGGGCGTGAGCGTGAGCTTGCCCGCGTGATCCAGATCCTTTGCCGCCGTCAAAAAAACAATCCTTGCCTGATCGGCGAGCCCGGTGTCGGTAAGACTGCGATCGCCGAGGCCCTTGCCCTGCGTATCGTAGCGGGCGACGTCCCGTATCGCTTGCGGGATACCGAGCTGTATCTTGTGGATCTGACCGCGCTTGTCGCAGGCACGCAGTTCCGCGGGCAGTTTGAGTCGCGCATCCTCGGCCTCCTTTCCGAGGTCAGGGCGGCGGGGAATGTCATTCTTGTGATCGACGAGGTCCATAACATCGTGGGCGCCGGCGAGAGCGAGGGGAGCATGAATGCCGCCAATATCCTGAAGCCCGCCCTCTCACGCGGAGAGATCCGCGTGATCGGTGCGACCACGTTGAAGGAATACCGTAAGTTTATTGAGAAGGACAGCGCGCTTGAGCGCCGCTTCCAGCCCGTGAGTGTCCTCGAGCCATCGATCGACGAAACGGTAGAGATGCTTTCGGGCATCAAGGGCTATTACGAGAGCTATCACGGCGTCAAGGTGCCGGATGCCACCCTTCGCTCGGCCGCTGAGCTTGCCGAGCGCTATATCACCGATCGCTTCCTGCCCGACAAGGCGATCGACCTCCTTGACGAGGCAGCGGCACGCCGCGCGCTCGATTGCCCCGAGCTTTCGCGCCGTCACGAGGTTGAACACGAGCTTTCCGAAATCGCCGAGAAAAAGGCGGCGCTCGAGGCCAAGCCCGAGGATGCCGACGGAGCGAAGAACGAGGAAAAGTACAAGGCGATCGCCGATCTTACCGTGCGTGAGCTGAAGCTCCGCGAGGAGCTCCGACCTCTCCTTGACGTTACCGCAAATCTTTTTC
>JAZQVJ010000157.1:0-12691 GCA_045631785.1 Eubacteriales bacterium | reverse complement strand
ATTGTAGCCGATAGCGTCCCTCTTGTCAAGTGGCGAGAGGGGCTCTTTTTTCTTTTTGCCCACGCGGGAATCGAGGAAGAGAAAGAGAAAAAGAAAGGCAAGATACAGGCAAAGCGCAAGAAGGATCCAAAGGATCAAGCGGCCGACCGTCTCACCGAGAGGAAAGGCAAGCCGCAGGATCGTCACCGAGGCAAGCAGGGACGCGAGGGGAAGCAGCACGCCCCGCACATACGGGAAGCGGAATTCGAGTGATGCATGGAGTCCCGCGATCGAAAGCCCGAAATTGAAGATCTCGGCCAGCAGGATGACAAGCACGTACCCAACGGCACCGAGGCGCGGAAGAAGCAAAAGCACGAGAAGGATGCTCCCCACCGAATCGAGAATGTTCACCCCCATCGCGTACACCTGCCGTCCAAGGCCCTTGAGCATTACGTCGGTCACGTGATCAAGATACATAACGGGAAGGATCGGAGCCAACAGCATAAGATACAGCCCCGCCTCCCCCGTGTGATATACCGCCCTTGCAAGGACGGGGGCGCTCGCCGCCATGATGCCTCCCACCGCGATCCCGAACCAGAGCGCCGCGGCCAGCGTCCTCTCGGCCAGACGGGAATTTTCCTCGCTCTTGCGGAGCGCACAGCGCTCGGCAAACTCGGGCACAAGGAGCCCCGCAAAGGCAGAAAGCACCGCCATCGGATAGAGGGCGATCGGCAGGGCCATCCCGGAGAGCGTGCCGTAAGCGGCAAGTGCCTCCTCCCGCGAGGCCGTCCCCTTGGAAAGCGCCCGTGGGATCAGCATATGCTCTGCGCTCAAGAGCCCCGATCGGACATAGGAGGAGGCCGCCACGGGGAGAGTGATGTGCAGCACCTGACCGACGGGGAGCCTCCCCACCGCCACGCGCCGCAAGCGCCGCACGTCGATGGCGTAAAGCAGCCCCGAAAGGAGGGCCGACAGGATCTCGGCGATCGCCGAGCCGAGAACGAGGGCCAGGCAGGCGTAGGTCATCCCCGCAGGCAAGAGAGCCGTCAGCGCAAAGACGGTCAAAAGAATACGAAAGCCCTGTTCAATGACCGAGGTCGCCGCCGTGCGTGACGGACGGCGGACGGCCGTGAAATATCCCGCAAAGACCGAGGAGAGCGCCACGGGGACCAGAGCGACCGAGGCCAGCCGCAGGGCAGGCACGGTCCGCCCGTCACCGAGCAGCACCCGTCCAAGGAAGGAGGCACTCGAAAAAAGCGTGACCGAGGCGAGAGAGCCGAAGGTGAGGGCGTAGAGAAGGGCGGTACGCAGCACCGCCCGGGCACCCCCGCGATCGCCTCTCCCCTCGGCCTCAGCGACAAGGCGCGTGACGGCAAGATGCACCCCCGAGGTTGCGAAGGTGACGAACAGGGTATACACGCTCATGATGAGCGAATACAGCCCCATCCCCTCGGCCCCCACCTTCCGCGTTACGTAAGCACCAAAGGCCACCGACACCGTCCGCATCAGGAGCGCCGAAAGGGCTAAAATCGCACCGTTCTTGAAGAAGCGGCGCGCATCAAACAACATACCATCACCTCCCTTTTTATATGTATGCAGGGAGAAACAGAGTATGAAGAAAGCCCCTTGACATTGGAGGGGGCGGCGTGTATAATAGTACCGTACGACACAGTTCGGCACCGCAAGGACGGTGCAACTGCCGAAAGGCAGGGGTAAGGAAATGCGGGGGAGATCCGCAGCAACAGCCATTGCCGTGATCGCCGTGGGATAGGGCGTCAGCCGGAATGCTTACCGTCTTGTGCAGGGAAATCGCTCTTGGGCAAAGGGAGAAGCGACCGAGGACCTCGTGTTCCTTTCGCGCGCTCTCCTTGGAGAGCGCGTTTTCTTCGGGAAAGGAAACTTTACAAAATGAACAAAAAAACAGCACTCCTTCGCGTCGTTCCCCTTCTTCTTCTCGTTGTCCTTCTCCTTGGCGCCTGCACGCCCGTGCCCGCCTCCTGGGAGAATGCCATCTACACAGAGGATGCCACCGTCGGTGACGGTGCCGTCACGGTGACGGTCAAGGTCACCGCCGAGGACAAGACCGTCACCCTCACACTGAAGACCGATGCCGCAACCCTCGCCGATGCCCTCGTTGCCGAGGAGCTTGTCAAGGGCGAGGACTCCACCTACGGCCTTATGATCAGCCACGTCAACGGCATCCGCGCCGATTATGACCTCGATGGCGGCTACTATTGGCAGGTGCGCGTTAGTGGCGAGAAATCCGACCTTGGTGCCTCCTTGATCGGGATCACCGAGGGCGCCGTTTACGAATTCGTGCGTACGAACACGTGGTAACAAGATCCGCCCGAACAGCGCGGGATACCGCCATTTTTGCTATGTTCGGCTCCCTGATGCTTGCCTCAAAAATGGCAATGGAGTTTCTCCCCAACATTCACCTTCTGGCAATGTTCACGGGAACTCTTGTGGCGGTCTACCGGGTTCGAGCGCTGATCCCGCTTTACATTTACATCTTTCTTGACGGTCTTGTCCACGGATTTTCGCTTTGGTGGATCCCGTATCTTTACATCTTCCTCCCACTGTTCTTCGGCTTTCTCCTGATACCGAGGGGCGCTCCCCAATGGTTGAAGGCCATCCTCTATCCCACGGTGGCGGGGCTGCACGGGCTGCTTTTCGGCGTTCTTTACGCCCCTGCACAGGCACTCATCTTCGGACTTGACAGCTGGGAAAAGGTGCTGGCTTGGATCAGTACCGGGCTGTTGTTTGACATCACCCACGCCATTTCCAACGCGTTCTTCGGCACGATGATCCTCCCCTTCTCTGCGCTTCTTTCGCGCCTTGAAAAGCACACATAAGAAAAACGGCTTCCTTTCGGAAGCCGTTTTTTATCCCCACAATTCGGGGCGCTCGTAGCAAAGGAGGGTGTCCTCCAGCCAGTAGGTGAATTCGGTCGTCGGGAATCTCCCCTCCCTCTCCTTGAAGCGGCGGTAAAGCGGGAGCCCGTCGCCCGCATCGTGCCAGATATCGGCAAACGCGAAGTCAAAATCGCCGTCCTTCATCGTGTGATCTAAGTAAGCGAAGGCATCGGCGGTCACAACGCGGATCTTCTCGCGGTGTGGGATCAACGGCAGAATATTCTCGGTAAAGAGGGTGACAGCATCACGCGACAGCTCAACAACGGTCACGCTCTCGACCTCGGGCCTCGCGGCGGCGTGATACGCAAAATACCCAAGCCCAAGGCCGAAGGTCACGACGCGGCCGTGCGCCGCGGCGACCGCCGGCAGGATGGTGACGGTTTCGTTGGGCATCAAGGTCATCCATTCTCTCCCCCCCTCAAGCACGGCGGGATAGGGGAACGGCTCCATAAAGAATCCGATCGAGGGGAGCATCCTCCCGTCGGGCAGCACGCGGAAGTCATCACGCACAAAGGCCTCGCATGGCGAAAGCTCCTGCATGCACAGCTCCCACCTCCCAAGACGGCGACGCTCGGGCAGGATCGTCTTATAGTAGGCATCCTCCCGGAAGGGCAAGGGATCGACCTCGCGCACCATCGGCACAAAGTAATTCTCAAAATACACGCGGTCGCCCCCCGCGGTGTCAAGACCGAAGAGCGTTGCAAGGATCGTGGCGTAGGCGCGCTCGCGCGTCATCCCGCACTCCTCGGCCATCGTCAGCACGGCCCCCGGCGTAATGGCATCCGACGAGAGGTTCAGATAGAGTGACAAAAGCCGCATCGTTTCGGCGTTATACTTCCTTATCTCCTCGGCGGTGAGCCCTGAGGCATTCGGCGTAAAGGACATGCTACCTCCTATGAGAAAGGGAGCTTACGGAAGCTCCCCACTCGGTATAGTGTCGGTTATTTCTTTAATGCGATCGCCGCTTTGGCCTTCTCAACGATTTTAGCCGACGTCAGGCCGTACATCTCCATGAGGGGCGGGACCTTGCCGCTACGGCCAAAGCTATCGGCAACGCCGACGCGCATGACCGGCACGGGATAGCTCTCGGCAAGGGCCGAGGCCACGGCCTCGCCAAGACCGCCGTTGATGCTGTGCTCCTCGGCGGTAACGACGGCACCCGTCTTACGGGCGGCGGCCGAAAGAAGCTCGGTATCGAGGGGCTTGACGGTGTGCATATCAATGACGGTCGCCGAGATCCCCTCGGCGGCCAGGGCCTCCTTCGCCTCCATGGCGAGGTGGACCATGTAGCCGCAGGCAACGATAGTAACGTCGCTCCCCTCGGCAAGCGTCACGCCCTTGCCGATCTCGTACTTGAAGCCCTCAAGCTCACCGGTGAGGTCGGGCGTTGCAAAGCGCGAGAAGCGCAGGTACACAGGGCCCTCGTAGTTGATGGCGGCCTCAACGGCGGCAAAGCTCTCGGTCGCATCCGAGGGGTTGATGACCACCATCCCGGGGATCGAGCGCATCAGAGCGAGGTCCTCGTTGCACTGGTGAGTGGCACCGTCCTCACCCACCGTGATGCCGGCGTGAGTGCCGACGACCTTAACGTTCAGGTGAGGGTAGGCGATCGAGTTGCGGACCTGCTCAAAGGCACGGCCGGCCGAGAACATCGCAAAGCTCGAGATAAAGGGGATCTGCCCGGCGGCAGCAAGACCGGCGGCAACGGAGGTCATATTCGCCTCGGCAATACCGCAGTCAAAGAAGCGGTGGGGGAATTTTTTCTTAAAGACACCGGTCTTGGTTGCGGCAGCAAGGTCGGCGTCGAGAACCACGAAATCGTACTTGTCGCCAAGCTCGGCAAGAGCCTTGCCGTAGGCTTCACGGGTTGCCATTTTTTCCATCTTACTTCACCTCACGCTTCTCCCGCGCCAAGCTCGGCGAGGGCGATCTTATACTGCTCTTCCTTCGGGGCGGCGCCGTGCCATTCCACGGCGTTCTCCATATAGGAAACGCCGCGCCCCTTCACAGTGCGGGCAATGATGGCCGTAGGCTTCCCCTTCACGGTGCGCGCCTCGCGGAGGGCGGCCTCGATCTCAGGGAAGCTGTTGCCGTCGATCGAGATCACGTGCCAGCCAAAGGCGCGGAACTTTTCGTCATGGGGAGTGGGGTTCATGACCTCGGTGATGGGGCCGTCGATCTGCAGACCGTTCCAGTCAAGGATGGCCACGAGATTGTCGAGCTTGTAGTGGGCGGCAAACATGGCGGCCTCCCAGACCTGCCCCTCCTCGCTCTCGCCGTCACCGACCACGGCGTAAACACGATAGTCGCTCCCCGTGATCTTACCGGCAAGCGCCATGCCGCACGCCGCCGAGATGCCCTGACCGAGCGAGCCGGTCGACATATCGACACCGGGGATGCTCTTCATATCGGGGTGGCCCTGCAGGCGGCTGTCAATGTGGCGCAGAGTGACAAGCTCCTCCTTCGGGAAGAAGCCGCGCTCAGCCAGCGTCGCATAGAGCGCGGGGGCGGTATGCCCCTTGGAAAGAACAAAGCGGTCACGCGACTCCATCTTAGGAGCAGCGGGATCGACATTCATTTCTTCAAAATAGAGATAGGTGAGGACGTCGGCAATCCCAAGAGAGCCACCGGGATGGCCACACCCTGCGTGATAGACACTCTCGATAATGCCAATGCGGATCCTGCGAGCAAGCTCGGCAAGAGCCACGGCTTTTGCGTTTTCCATACAGTTTTCCCTTTCCGGCATTCGCCAAGGCAATATATTCCTTTCTATTATAGACGAAATTACTGCCTTTGTCAATGAGAAATTGAGAAAAGAGGCACCTCGTTGCCGAAAGAAAAGCAGCCCCCGGGGTCCCGCTGCTTCAAAAAACGATCTTGGCAAGCCCCGCCTCGGACGTTTCCTTGTGTAACGAGGTCCTTTTGAAATTTTTCGAGAAGCCCTCAACCGTGGGTTGATAGGGGCGCTTCGCCGCTATTACGGAAAAGGGCACTTGCATCCACGGATGCAAGTGCCCTTCGATGGCTGCTTGATCAGGCCTCGACCTCAGTGCCGAGGCGAACCGCCTCAAAGTCGGCCTCGATCTCGGCCGCGGGCGTCTCGCTCAGGCGCGAGACGACAACGATAAGGAGGCAGGAGAAGAGGAAGGCAGGCAGAAGCTCGTAGATGGCAAACACACCGCCGAGCTTTGCGATCGCGAACTTCCAAAGGAAGACCATACCGGCGCCGCCCAGCATACCGGCCACAGCCCCCCAGCGCGTGGTGCGCTTCCAGAAGAGCGAGAAGAGCATAAGCGGCCCAAAGGTCGCTCCGAAGCCGGCCCAGGCAAAGGATACGATGGTGAAGATAACGCTGTCCTCGTCAAGAGCGATGAGGGCGGCGATCACGGCGATCACGAGGAGCGTAATGCGCGACATCCACATGACCTGCTTGTCGGTCGCGTTCTTCTTGACAAGCCCTTGGTAAATGTTCTTCGACACCGACGAGGCGGCGATCAGGAGATAGGAGTCCGAGGAGGAGATCGTTGCGGCAAGGATGCCCGCCATTACGAAGCCCGCAAGGATCGCGGGGAGAGAGGACTCGGCAAGACCGATGAAGATGCTCTCAGCACCCGATTTGGTGAGATGCTCCACAGGGAAGAGGACACGGCCGACGATACCGATGAAGACGGCAACGGCCAGCGAGATCACCACCCAGATCATTGCCACGCGGCGCGAGGTCTTGAGCTCGCCCTCCTTGCGGATCGCCATAAAGCGCAGAAGGACCTGCGGCATACCGAAGTAGCCAAGCCCCCAGGCCATCATCGAGCAGATGGTAAGGAAGCCGTAGGGGAGCGCCTCACCGAAGACGGGGGCACCGTCAACGACCTGCTGAACGCCGTCAACGACCGTCGGGTTCGCCATACCGAAGAATTCAAGGAAGCCGTCGATCTTGCCCGCGTTCTCAAACACGGCACCGATGCCGCCCGCCTTGACGGTGGAAATGATAACGATCACGGTGAGCGCCACGATCATCACGATGCTCTGCATAAAGTCAGAGGCGCTCTCGGCCAGAAAGCCGCCGATCAGCGTATAGGCAAGGACAAAGATCGCACCGATCAGCATCATCGCCCAGTACGGAAGACCGAAAAGGGTGGAAAAGAGCTTACCGCAGGTGACGAAGCAGCTGGCGGCGTACACCGTGAAGAAGACAAGGATAAAGACCGCGGAGATCGTCATAATGATCTTGTTCTTCTCGCGGTAGCGGTTGGAGAAGAAATCGGGGAGCGTGATCGCGTTGTTGGCGCGGATGCTGTAACGGCGCAGGCGCTTGGAAACGATCAGCCAGTTGAAGTAGGTACCGATGGCAAGGCCGATGGCCGTCCAGGCGGCGTCTGCAAGACCGCACCAGTAAGCAACACCGGGCAAGCCCATCAGGAGCCAGCCCGACATATCCGAGGCCTCGGCGCTCATCGCCGTCACCCAAGGACCGAAGGACCGCCCGCCGAGGAAGTAATCCTCCGAGCTCTTGTTGGCTCTTTTGTAATAGTAAACACCGATCCCGATGACGACGCCCATGTAGAGGATCATCGCGATGAGGATCTGGATCTGATCACCTGTCATTGTATGCTCCTTTCAAAAAGAGGATGTGATAATACCCTGACAGTATACCACATATTTCGCAAGAATGCAAGAGAGAACAAGGTTTGAACCAAAAGTAGAACGACCATTCGAAAAATGGTCGTTCATCCATATAAGTCAAACTATTTTTAACAAGAACAGTATAAGAACCAAAAAATGTACGGGAAATTATTTTTCAGCCGGCAGGATCACTCCGAGCCACCTTGGCATCACGCGGGCAGCCATCTCGCGGAGCGATTGCTCACCGTTTGAGAGGCACCAATCGTAAAGGAGCGCGCGCTCGGCCATGGCGTACAGCTTCACGATATCCCCCACCGAGCGCTCGGCCGTCAGCTCGCCCTTCTCCTGCCCCCGAAGCACGATGCGGCGCAAAAGCTTATAATAGTGGCGGTCACGGTCAAGGAGCGCACGCTCCCCCTTCGCCATCAGCTGTGAGGCCAAAAGGCGAGAAAGGAGCGCCACGTCAATGCGGCGCTCGATCATATCGAAAAGCTCGCGGTTGAGGAAAAGAAGCACCTCGAGGGCGCTCCCTTCAAGCCGCCCCTCGCTCTCAAGCTCGGCGTACTTGGCATCGAAAAGATAGGCAAGCGACCCAAGGAGGGCATCCTTGCTTTCAAAGTAGTGATAGAAGGAGCCCTTGGAGGTGCCGGAGGCACGCACCACGTCCTCAACGGTCGTAGCCTCGTAGCCATGCTCGTAAAACAGCTGCCACGCCGCCTCTACGATCTTGGATTTCGTGTTCATGGATCTCATTCGTCTTCCTCCTCTCCGGAGTGTCGGCTCCAGAAGCGTCTTAGGTATTCGGCAAGGGAGCGCTCGTCCCCCACGTAGGACAGCCCGTGCCAATGATCGGGCAGGATCTCCCGATAGACAGGTGACGACAGGCGGTCGTCGATCAGCACCACGGCGCCAACGTCCCCCTCCGCACGGATAACGCGACCTGCCGCCTGAAGCACGCGGTTCATGCCGGGATACACGTAGGCGTATTCCACACCGCGCTCGCACTTATCGCGGAAGTAGCGCGCCATCTCGTCACGGTAAAAGTCGGGCGTGCCGAGTCCCACGCCAACGATCACCGCCCCAAGGAGGCGCCGCCCGGCAAGATCGATCCCCTCGCCGAAGATGCCGCCAAGAACGCAAAAGGCGGCAAGGGGCGTATCGGTGCGCTCAAATTCACGGAGGAAGGCGGCACGCTCCCCCGGGGACATCGTGCGCCTCTGCAAAAGAGTACGCACCCCCGGGGCGATGCGGGCAAAGGCCGATGACAGCGCCTCGGCATACGCAAAGGAGGGGCAGAAGACCATGTAGTTGCCCGGCCTTGCCCCGACCGTCGTCAGCACCGTGCGCGCCACGGTCGGCAGGGTTGCCTCGCGGTCGGCATAGCGGGTAGAGATCTTGTCCATCACGGCAACCGCAAGGTTGTCGCGCTCGAAGGGCGAGGGGAGCTCCAGCGTCGCATCGCTCGCATCACCCCCCAGGGTATCGCGGTAGAAATCGATCGGGCGCAGGGTGGCAGAAAAGAGGACGGCGCTCCGCCCGTCGCCAAGCGCCCTCGCGATCACCCCGGCAGGATCAAGGCAGAGAGTCCTGAGGCCAACACCCTCCCGATCGCGGAAGGCGAGCAGGCGGAAGCCCTCGTCATAGGCCGACAAAATGTCAAGTATCGTTTTCAATTCGTAGTAAAATGCGCGGATACGCTTGCGTGTATCGCGGTCGATCTCAGGGGACCTTGCCCGCATCAGCTTCCCAAGCGGGGCGAGGAGAGCCGCAAGATGTGGGAGCAGCCACTCGGGGAGAGTGCGGAGGATCTCCCCCTCCGGATGTCCCTCCTTGGCCGCCCCGTCGGCAAGAGGGGCAAGCTCGCTCTCAAGGAGCGCAAGGAGCGCGTCGCGCCGATCTCTTGCCTCAAGGACAAGCTCTCCCTCGCCCTCGGGGAAGGGGAGCGAGGCGAGCATCCCCACCGTCAGGGTGACGGTGTAGGTATCGCGGATGCGGTCGGCGAGGTTGTGCGCCTCGTCGACGAGAAAGCAGTAGCGCCCACCCATGGCAAAATACCGCACAAGGCGGGTGGCGGGATCAAAGAGATAATTGTAGTCGCAAATCACAACGTCCGAGAGCATGCTGTATCGCAGGGAAAGCTCATGGGGACAAACGCCGTGGGCAGCCGCCACGCGCGCAATGTCCTCCGGCCCGAGGAGAGGGAGGCGGAGGGCCAAAAGCTCGGCCGTGGCACGGTCCTCGGCAGCACCGCCCGCACGGCGGCGCGGGCAGGGGACTCCCTCGTGGCAGGGCGTTCCGCGCTGAGGGCACAGACGCTCCTTCGAGGCCAGCAGCACGGCACGGAGCGCCCCCGAGCGCCCCAAAAGCTCAGCGGTTTGCCCGGCCATACGGGCAGCCGTCGCCTTCGCCGTCAGATAAAAGATCTTATCGCATCCGCCCTCTCCCATCGCCCGCACGGCGGGATAGAGGGTGGATACCGTCTTCCCGATGCCGGTGGGGGCCGAGGCATACAGGCGCCCGCCGCGCTTCACCGCGCGATAGACCTCGCCCATCAGCTCGGTTTGGCCAAGGCGGGTATCGGGATACGGGAAGCGGAGGCGCCGCATCGCGGGGAGGCGCTCACAAACACGTGCGATCTCGGAGGCGGCATAGAGCGACAGCGCCGCCGCGGCCCTCTCGAAAAAGCCCTCAAGCTTCTTGGGCGTCACACGCTCGAATACCGTCGCATGCGTATCCAAAAGAGAGTTGTAAT
The DNA here is from genome assembly GCA_045631785.1 of Eubacteriales bacterium. Taxonomy (GTDB): domain Bacteria; phylum Bacillota; class Clostridia; order Oscillospirales; family CAG-272; genus UBA1740. The sequence goes on along the minus strand of JAZQVJ010000157.1, from coordinate 2,425 downwards.
AGGTAATGGAAAGGCGCGTCGGGACAGGTGACACTGCCGCCGCCAGCAGGAAGGCCTCGCCGCGCGCCGCGCGGCGTGTCGGCTCTCCCGGCGATGTCGGATCGTCCTCCGTCACAAAGACGAGAGAAAGCGTTTTCTCTCTCCCCTCCTTCAAGAAGCCGTCGGCCGTTGACACAAGGCGAAATTCGTGGCCGCCGGAGGAAAAGCGCCTCTCAAGGGGGACCGCATCCTCGGGGAGGCCGAGGTGGCGGCGCGTCGGCGCATCGGCGCGGTGTACGGGGAGCAGCTCCTCCCCGGCGGCGGTACCAAGGTAATGAAAGAGGGAGAAGGACACCATCTCCTCCGGCGTCACCGTGATCTCTCGGCTCTTTTCGGAATAGCGCATGGCTCTCCCCCCCTCCTTTCCTCTTTCTGTTCTCATCTCATTGTACCATAGCCCCCCTCGGGTGTCAAGGAAAAGGCAAGGCACTTCTCTTGACAAGCCATACCTCCCGTGTTATAATCACTCTGTATTTATAAGAAAGAGTAATAAGCATGAACAAAACGATGCGAGGGAGCGCCCTGCTCCTCTTGTGTGCCGCGATCTGGGGCTTCGCCTTCTCGGCGCAGGATATTGCCTCCCGGTACGTCGGTGTCTTCACCTGCGGCGCGGTGCGCTCGCTGATAGCGACCGCCGTCCTCGCGGGTGCCGTCCTTCTCTTTGATAAGCTCGAGGGGAACGGGCGCTGTCTTTTCTCGCGCACAAAGCGCCCCCTGACGCGCCGCGAGCTGACCGGAGGGATCGCGTGCGGCCTTGCCCTCGGGATCGCCACGGCCCTTCAGCAAGCCGGTATCACCACCTCGGGTGCCAGCAAGGCCTCCTTCATCACAACGCTTTACGTTGTCCTTGTCCCCATCGTCGGTGCCCTTCTCTTCCGCCGCCGCATCGGCTGGCATCTGTGGACGGCGGTCGCGATCGCCCTTGTCGGTCTTGGGCTCATCACCCTCGGTAGCGACCTCTCGCTGGCCGTCGGCGACCTGCTGCTCCTCCTATGTGCCGGGTGCTTCTGCGCGCAGATCCTGCTCGTCGATCACTTCCTGCCCGGCTCGGACGGGGTGCGCCTTTCGATGGTGCAATTCGCCACCTGCACGGTCTTCAACGGTGTCCTTGCCCTTCTCTTTGAGGACATCTCCTTCGCCGCGATCGGCGAAGCGATCCTCCCCCTCCTCTTCCTCGGGGCAATGTCCAGCGGCTGTGCCTACACCCTCCAGATCCTCGGCCAGCGTGACTGCCCGCCAACGCCGGCGGCGATCCTGATGAGCACCGAATCGCTCTTTGGCGTTCTCGGCGCCCTGATCTTTTTGGAAAACGACGTGCTTTCCTTGCGTGAATACGTCGGCTGCGCCGTGGTCTTTTCCGCCGTCGTTCTTTCCCAGCTTCCCCTTGACCGCAGGTCCCACCGCCAAATGTCAGCCACCCCCCAATAACCAAGCCCAACGATATACCGAAGGAGGTGCCGTATGCGACCGCGCCCGATCTTTTTGGCTCTCGTCCTGTTTGCCCAGCTTGCGCTTGCCCTGACACTCGGCGCCATCGACCTCCCCGCCTTCTCGCTTATGGCGATGCCGCTGTCGCTCCTTTTGCCCCTCCTCTTCCTTTTCCGCGCCCCTGTCGGCACCCCTCCTCTTAGATTTTCCCTCCCCCGGCGCTCGGCCCTTTTGTCGCTTCTTCTCCTCCCCTCCTTCATCCTCCTGACGGCGGGCATCTCGAACGGATGGGGGGCGCTCTGCCGTCTTATCGGGATCGAGATCACTCCCGTCATCCCGAGGGAGCCGTTCTGGCTTGGACTCCTTTTCGATCCCCTCCTCCCCGCACTCCTTGAGGTGATCTTCTGCCGCGGCGCTCTCTTTTCGGTCCTCCGTCCTCTCGGTCGGCGCGCCGCCGTGCTTGGCTCGGCGCTTCTTTTCGCCATGATGCACGCAAGCCTCGTGCAGATCCCCTACGCCCTCGTCGCAGGGATCCTGCTCGCCCTTCTCTACGAGCTGACGGGCTCTCTCCTCATCCCCATCCTCTTTCATTTTGCCAATAACGCGACCTCGCTCCTTCTCTTTTTCGGTGCCTCTCCCGCACTCGTCTTCGGTGTCCTCGGCGGCGCCGCGCTCCTTGGCCTTCTCCTCCTTTTCATCGCCCTCCGCAAGCGTCCCCCCTCTCTCCCTCAAGGCGAGGAGGCCCCGTGGGGCTTTTTGCGTGAATTTTTCTCCCTGCCCATTCTTTCCTATCTTGCCGTAATGCTTGTCTTTACGGTGCTGTGAGGTGATTTCCATGGATCAGCAAGCCACCGATATTTTCTTTATGCGCCGTGCGCTTGCGCTGGCGCGCGAGGCCGCCGCGCTTGACGAGGTGCCGGTCGGCGCTCTGATCGTCTATCGCGGTGAGATCCTCGCC
>JAZQVJ010000156.1:0-9431 GCA_045631785.1 Eubacteriales bacterium | reverse complement strand
GGCCTCACGCAGGATGCCCTCGACCGCCGCGCTTCGCGACGGGACGATATGCCCACACCCGAAGGCGCTCTGATGCAGAAATTTCAAAATATCGCGCGGCTCGGCCAGGGGATAGGCCTCGGCGTGCGCGCCAAGGGCCGTGCGCGTTGTGTCCCTGAGCTTTATCATTGCATTTCCTTCTCTTTTTTGATCTTCTTTCATTATAGCACGGGTGAGCCCTCGGTGTAAAGCGAAAATGCGCGTAGCAGCTGCCCGTCGGTACTATTGACAAAAAAACAGAAATAAGGTACAATTATTCTTAATGCCGTCAAGGAATCCCGGCGGCAATTTTTTTGGAGGAGCCCGTCGGAATATGAATAAGGGAAGACCTTCCGGGCTGTTGCCCATCGGCGTTTTTGTTGTTTTTTATCTTTCGCTCGGGATCACCTTCGAGTATATTCTCAAGATCCCGATGGGCTTTTACAGCGTGCCCGTGGTCGTGGCGTTTCTTGTCGCCATTCTCGTTGCCTGCCTTCAGAACCGCGCACTCTCTCTTGACAAAAAGCTCGCCCTGATGGGCGAGGGCATCGGGGATAGCAATATCATCACGATGCTTCTTATCTTCCTGCTTGCCGGCATCTTCGTCGGTGTTGTCGGCCGGGGGAGCGCTGAGAGCGTTGCCTATTTCGTTCTTTCCTTCACACCGCCGCGCCTCTCGGTCTGCGTGCTTTTCATCGTCAGCTGCTTCGTGTCCACTGCCATGGGTACCTCGGTGGGAACGATCACTCTCATCACCCCGATCGCCGTTGCCATTGCCAACACCTCCGGCTTTTCGCTCGCGCTATGTGTCGGCACCGTGGTGGGCGGTGCGATGTTTGGTGACAATCTCTCCTTTGTTTCGGATACCACCATCGCGGCGTGCCAGGGGCAGGGATGCCGCATGAAGGATAAGTTCAAAACCAATTTCGCCGTCGTCCTTCCCGCCGCCGCCGTCACGCTTGTGCTCGTCCTCATCCTCTCGCTCCGTGCCGATATTGAGAGCCGCGTTCTTGGGGATTACGACCTCGTGGAGATTATCCCCTACGTCCTCGTTCTCATCGCGGGGATCGTTGGCGTTCACGTCTTTCTGACGCTGCTTCTCGGTATTCTTTCGGGGAGCATTATCATGCTGGCAAAGGGCTCCGTCGATCTCCAAGGACTCCTTGAGGGGATGGGGGACGGCGCCGCCGGAATGTTTGAAACCGCCATGGTCGCCATCCTCGTGGCCGCCCTTTGCGCTCTCGTGCGGAGCAACGGCGGCTTTGACGCGCTCCTGTATTTCATACGCCGCGTATTCCGCGGCAAGCGCGGCGGCCAGCTTGGCATTGGGCTGCTTGTCGGGGCAATGGATATAGCCACGGCCAACAATACGGTCGCTATCGTCATGGCCAATCCGATCGCCGCCGAGATGGCTGTGGACTACGGCATCTCACCGCGCAAGACCGCCTCGATCCTCGATACCTTCTCCTGCATCTTCCAGGGTATCCTTCCCTACGGCGCGCAGGTTCTCGTCGCACTGTCGGTCACGTCTGCCTTTGGCCACGAGCTGAGCGCCTTCGGAATCATCGGCCACCTGTATTACCCCCTGATGCTTCTTATCTCGTCCCTTGTCTTTGTGCTTTTCATCCCCGAGCGCAAAGAGAAAAAGAACAGCCCGTGAGGGCCGTTCTTTTTTTATTCCTCGCCATACTCGGCAATATACGGCAAATTGCGGTAGTATTCGCCGCAGTCAAGCCCGTAGCCGATCACGAAATGGTCGGGGATCGTAAAGAGAGAGAGGTCGGCCTTGAAGTCGACAAGGCGGCGCGAGGGCTTATCGAGCAGAGTGACAACGCGGAGCGAGAGGGGGTTCCGTGCCGAAAGGAGCTTTACGATGTCACTGAGGGTGCGGCCGGTATCGATGATGTCCTCAACAATGACCACGTGGTACTTGGAAATGTCGCGGTCAAGGTCCATTGTGATCTTGACGATGCCCGAGGACACGGTGTCGTTATAATAGCTCTTGGCGCACATAAAGCCCACCTCGCACGGTGCGTCGATCGCGCGGCAGAGGTCGGCCAAAAAGACGAAGGAGCCCTTCAGAATACTGACGAGCAGAATAGGCCTGCCGTCATACAGCGCCGAGATCCTGCGCCCGGCCGCGCGGATGGCGGTGGCGATCTCCTCCTCCGTGATCAGAACGCGGCGGATCCTTCTTTCAAATTCCTGAACAGAACCGATCTCCTTCATGGTCGCTCTCCTTTATTCTATGTGGTGCAAAAGCAACGGTTTGATAAAATACGACAATATTATAGCATAAGTAGAGGAGTAAGGCAAGCCCCCCTTTCTCTTTTCCTTGCGCCTTCCCGTCGCTTGCGGCGATCTCCTTGCATTTTGCGGCGAGATAGGCTATAATGAGATATCAAAGAAGGAAAGGAGCCGCCCGATGCCTCGCCAAGCACCCACATTCTGCCGCCTGAACGGCAACACCCTGAAGCTGATCGCCGCGCTTTTGATGCTGATCGACCACACAGGCGCCCTCCTGTTCCCGGAGGTCCTCGTCCTGCGCGCCATCGGTCGCCCGGGCTTTACCCTTTTCGCCTTTATGATCGCGGAGGGGTGCCGCTATACGAGCAACCGCCTCAAGCATTTCCTCTCGGTCCTTGCCGTGGCCGCCGTTTGCCAGATTGCCTTCAGCATAGCCACCGGCTCGCTCCATATGAACGCCCTCGTTACCTTCTCGCTCTCGATCCTCCTCTGCTACGCCCTCGACACCTCGAAAAGCCTCTGGCTCTCGGAGGAACGCCCCCTCTCGGTGCGCGCCCTCGGCCTTGCCGTGTTCCCTGTTGCCGTCACCGCTGTGTGGGCGCTGACCACCTACGCCGTCAGCGTGGATTACGGCTTCCTCGGCTGCATGGTGCCGGTCTTTGGCTCGCTCTTTCAACCGCCGCGGAATTCCCGTAGCGTGTGGGAGCGCCTTGACCGCAATGAGATCCACGTTCTCTCCCTCGGCGTCGGCCAGCTTCTCCTTTCGAGCGCCTCGCACCCCCTCAACTATTTCGCGCTCCTTGCCCTCCCCCTGCTTCTCCTCTATTCGGGCAAGCGCGGCCGATGGCGCATGAAGTATTTCTTCTATATCTTTTATCCCGCGCATTTTCTGGCGATCCTTTTGGCTGCGATGCTGCTCTCGCTTCTGCGCTGAATTTCCGTCTTTTTTGCCGTGCGGTTGTAAAGAGGGCGTTTCTGTGTTACACTACCAAGAAAGGAGCAATCGCTATGGAACTCATACGCCGCCCGCGAGTACGCAAGGAGATCCTTGATCTCCTTATCCTCGTTCTCTTTTCCTTTCTCGTGTCCCTTGGCCTCCACGTTTTCGTTTATAAGGCCGACTTCGCCCCCAGTGGAGTGGACGGCATCGCCGCGATGCTCCAGTACCTTTCCGAGAACGCCCTCGGCTATAAGGTCAACGCCGGTATCTTTACCCTGGCCATCAACCTGCCGCTGCTTGTTGTGGCGTGGTTCGTCCTGAAGCGCCGCTACGTTCTTTACACCCTCGTTTACACCGTGGCGGTTTCGCTTTCCTTGCTTCTCCTTGATGCCGTCGGCTTCTACCAATACGACTGCACGGTCCCGGGCAACGGCACAAGCCCCGTGATCGCCGCCATCTTCGGCGGTGCCGCCCAAGGGCTGACGGGGATGGCGCTCCGCCTTGGCGGCTCGTCGGGAGGGGTGGATATCGTCGGCAGCCTCATCCAGCGCAGGATTCCCCACCGCGACCTTGAGAAGGTCATTGCGTGGGTGAGCTATGCCACCGTAGGCATCGCCTTCTTCGTGTACGGCAACCTGAATTCGGTCTGCCTCTCGGTCATCTCGATCTTCGCCTGTGAGCGTGTCAGCGCGGTGTTCCTCCGATCGAACCGTAATGCCGTCAAATTCGAGATCGTCACCGATGCAAAAACGGCCGAAGGCCTCCGCGAAAGGATCCTCTTTGAGCTTGGGCGCGGCGCCACTCTCCTCGAGGCGCGCGGTATGTTCACGGGCGATGAGCGAAAGGTCATCGTCTGCCTCGTCCGTTACCGTGACGTCCCCACCTTCTTAAAGCTCGTCCATCCCCTCCCCGGCACCTTCCTCTATTATTCGGATGTGATGGGTGTACGCGGTAATTTTCACCTTCACGGGTGAAAACCGCGCCTCGCTTCGCCGTACAGGCAGGTCTGGCTCGACGTAGGTGACTACGCCTTCGCCTCGCCTGTCCGACAAACCGATCCATCGGTTTTCCCACCGTGAACTCCGCGCCTCGCTTCGCCGTACAGGCAGGTCCGGCTCGACGCAGGTGACTACGCCTTCGCTATGTAAAAAGAGGTGCCAAAAGGCACCTCTTTTTCGTTTATCCCCGTGCGGCCGTCAGCATCTCGGCAAGGCGGCGGGCCGCGGCGGCCATTTCCATAAGGCCGTCACCCAGCGCTTCGTCAGAGTAGGCGGCGAGGTGGCGGTTGGCCTCCAGCGTGATGTCACCGCCATAGCCGACGTCGGCCAGGGCGCGGACGATGGCGTCAAAGTCAAGGTCCCGGCTGAAGGGGACGGCGTGGTTATCGTAGTGGCGGTCGTTGTCGTGCAGATGGAGCGCCGCAACGTGATGGCCGAGGGTGCGGATCATATCGACCGCCGAGGTCGAGAGGCCGCGCATCTCGGCGTGGCCAACGTCAACGCAGGCCACGAAATAAGGATCGTTCACAAGCTCGATATGGCGCAGAAAATCGCTGTGATGAGAGCAGGCCGCCGGGAGCGCCTCGTCGCGCTCCTCGTCCCAGTTCCACATATTCTCGGTGGCAATGCGGACACCGCACTCCTTGGCAAAGGGAAGAAGCTCAAGATACATCTCGGCGTTCTCCTCGGCCGATTTGTAGTTGTCGGGGTGAATCACGCACACCTGCCCCCCGGCGATCGCCGTACATTCAATGGCACGGCGGAAGTAGGGCATCATCCCGTGGGCGTAGGCAGGATAGGGCGCGTGCGACTGGTTGCACGTAAGCCCAAGCTCGCGCCCGATATGGGCGATCTCCTTGGCGAAGGCGGCGTAATTCGCGCTGCCCAAGGGATGCTCGGCCGCCGTGACGGTGTTGGTGTCGCCGTTGTAGGCGGTCATCAGCCCCATCGAAAAGTCAAAGGCGTCAAAGCCGGCCTTGGCGATAAGCTCAAGGGCGCGCCTTTCACCGATGCGGCGCGCGGCGGATTGGATCTCTGTCGAAATTCTCATTGTGAACTCTTTCTCGTTTTTCTTTCATTATAGCATTGCCTCCATGCCGTGTCAAGGGATTTCCCGGCAGACTTTTTCATGCGTTTTCCTTGCAAAAGCACCTGCGTTGTGCTATGATAAAGACGAACGAATTTTCAAGGAGGGACCTTATGGATACCGTTAAGATCGATCACGGCAGCTGCCGCATGATCGCCCATCGCGGCGCCTCCGGCCTTGAACGCGAGAACACCGCCGCCGCCTTTGTTGCTGCTGCCAACCGTTCCTACTTCGGCATTGAGACCGACGTCCACGTAACGCGTGACGGCAAGTACGCCATCGTCCATGACGACGATCTTTCTCGCGTTGGCGGTGTGGATATCAGCGTGGAGAGGTCAACGCTTGCTGAGCTGCAGCAGCACCGCCTTCTTGATACCGACGGCAAAGCCCGCCGTACCGACCTCGTCGTGCCGACGCTTGCCGAGTATATCTCGATCTGCCACCGTTACGGCAAGGAGGCGGTCCTTGAGCTGAAGAACGATATTACCCCCGAGCACATCGCGGGCATCGTCGATACCGTCGAGCAGCTGGGGCACCTCGACTGCACCACCTTCATCAGCTTTCATCATGAAAATCTCCTGCGCGTCCGTACCTTGAAGCCGACCTCGAAGGCACAGCTCTTGCCCTCAAGGAATGAGCCGTGGATCTTCAAGTTCTGCGTTGAAAACCGCATTGATATCGACGTTCATCACGAGCATCTCACGCCCGAGCTCGTCGGGATGGCGCACGGGGCGGGGCTGCTCGTCAACTGCTGGACAGTCGATGACGTTAAGGCTGCCGAGCGTCTCCTCTCGATGGGTGTCGACTTCATCACCACGAATATCCTTGAATGAAGGAGGAAGCATGGAGCCGAGGAATTTTTGCGTTACCCGCATTGAGGGGGAGTACGCGTATCTTTGCGACGAGGAAACCGGCGAGGAGATCTTTGTTGCCATGGCGCTCCTGCCTCTGTCAACGGACGTTGGCACGCGTCTTCATTACGAGATGCTGTCCTATACCGAAATCGAATAAGAAAAGCCGCCCATCGGGCGGCTTTTTCTTATTATGTAAACAAAACCTTGTCAAAGCGACTCGGAGAAGATCTTGCGGTCAATGGTGTAGCCCTCCCTTGTGCGATGAAGGCCGAAGGCACATTCCTTCACGATCGCGAAGAGCTTTTTGCCGTCGATGCCCACGCAGTTGGGGATGGAGGAGAGGAAGCGGGCCGCCCCCTCGTGAAAATAGGAGGTGGTCACGAAGATGCCGCGGCTGCCGCCAATGGCGCAGACAGCACCGAAGAAGCCGCGCACCTCGCGCTCGGTGACGTGGAGATCCTCGCGGCGGCACTTGGTCTGGAGAAGCACGCGCTCGGAAAAGCCGAGTGCATCCACGGTATCAATGCGCCCGTCAATGCCTCCGTCGGCGGCACCGCCCGTGACCTCGGCAACGAGGATGGTCTTGCCGTTTTTCTTGAAATACTCGGAAAGAAGGGTGACGGCAAAGCGCTCAAGGAAGGCGCCGCCCTGGCGGTGCAGAAGCGAGAGGTAACCGCGCCGCAGCCCCTCCTCGTTCTCCGTGGGAAATACCTCAAGGGCCGGCGGTGTCCGTCGGAAGCCGGCCTCGTCCCGCGCGATCTCGCCCTCGGCCGCCAGGCGGTCAAGGAGCGTCCCCGCCATCGAACGGAGCGCGTGGTCGTCTGCCCTTGTCGGTGTTGCGGCGGTCCCAAAGTGGCGCTCAAGATGCGCGTAGACCTCGCTGCGCGTATGTACGCCCTCGGTAAGATAGGCGAGGATCTCCTCGCGGCAGCGCGCCTCCCGTACGGCAATGCGCGTTTCCTTCGTCAGCGTGTAGCGCCCCTCGGTGCTCCGCGCCAGCGTGCCGTCACGCATGAGGTCGGAGAGGATGGTGCCAATGGCCGAAAAGAGGAGATTGCGGCGGCTGTCGGGGGCATTGTCGCGCCTTTCCTCGGCCGTCAGCCCGTAGATGTCGGAAAGGCGGCTGTTGATCTCGCGGCGATAGAGGCTCTCGCCCCCCGCAAGCACCGAGAGGATCCGCTGTCGGATCTCACCGCGCTGCCGTCCCTTAATGGCCTTCTTCATTTTCATAATTTGTCCTCCTTTGGGGATCGCGGCAGTCCTTTCGCGTCAGAAGCGGCACCGGTCCGATGCCCGCCTCGGTGAGATAGGCGGCGATGCGCTCCCACAGCGAAAAGCGCAGGTCCCAGTAGTCGATGTTTTTCACGTGAAGACGGAGTGAAAGATGCAGGGCGCGCTCACTCCGGCCCGTCACCACCGCCCGGGGGGCAGGGGCAGGAAGCACTCGCCCGTCCTCCCGTACAATGGCGAGCAGGGGCTCGCGCAGCACCTCGGCCGAAGCATCGGTCGGCAGGGCGAGGTCAAGGTCAAGGCGGCGGACCGCCTTCTCGGAATAGTTCGTCACGGTCTCGGAAACGATCTTGCCGTTCGGGATATGCACCGTGCGGTTGTCAATGGTGGTAAGGCGCGTTGTGACGAGGTGGATCTCCTCGACCGTTCCCTCAAAGCCCGCGACCTCAATGTAGTCGTCAAGGCGAAAGGGGCGTGTCAGGAGCAGGAGGAGCCCGCCGGCGGCGTTTGAGAGCGCGCCGTTCACAGCAAGTCCAACGCCCACCCCCAGCGAGGCAAAGACCGTGGCGATCGAGGCGGTGTCCACCCCCAGGAAGCCAAGGAGGAGCAAAAGGATCGCCCCCTTTGCCGCCAAGCGCCCACCGCGAACAAGGGCACGCAGGAGCGTCTTGTCGGCACCGTGCCGGATGCCGCGCGCAAGGATGCGGCGTGAAAGCAGGTTCACAAGATGAAAGGCGACAAAAAGGACGGCCAGCGCAAGCGCCAGGCGTATCCCATCCGTCCTCAGCCAAAGGAGGGCGGCATCAAGGAATTCTTTCGGTGTCATATAAGCCTCCGTGGGGAAGTCCCCCACGGATAGCATGTCCCGAAGGCGCGCGGTTTATAGGCGCCTATATCATTCTTTCGGGATGGTAGACCGCGTCGAACTGCTCGGCGCTCATCGCGCCCGTACGCAGGGCGGCCTCACGGAGAGTGATCCCCTCGGTGTGTGCCGTTTTCACAAGCTCGGCCGTGCGCTCGTACCCGATGTGGGGGGCGAGGGCGGTCGCCGTCATAAGAGAAGCGTAAAGATTACTTTCCATCTTCGCACGGTTGGCCACAATGCCGCGCACGCAATTCTTCTCGAAGGAGAGCATCGCATCCGCGAGCAAGCGCACAGAGGAAAGATAATTGTGGATGCTGACGGGCAGGAAGACGTTCAGCTGAAAGTTCCCCTGCGAGGCGGCCGTTGTGACGGCAGTGTCGTTCGCCATTACCTGCACGGCGACCATCGTCACGGCCTCGCATTGTGTCGGGTTGACCTTGCCGGGCATGATCGAGGAGCCGGGCTCGTTCTCGGGGATCGTGATCTCGGAGAGGCCGCAGCGTGGGCCGCTGGCCAGCCAGCGCACGTCGTTGGCGATCTTAAAGAGGTCGGCCGCCAGTGCCTTGAGGGCGGCGTGACCGCGCACAAGGGGCGAGAGCGACGTTAAGGCCGAAAACTTGTTCGCGGCCGAGGTGAAGGGCGTGCCGAGCAGCGAGGTCAGCTCCTCGGCCACCGCCTCGCCAAAGCCCGCGGGTGCGTTCAGTCCGGTACCGACGGCGGTACCCCCGATGGCGAGCGCGCGCAGGCCCTCGAGCGACAGAAGGATCCCCTCGCGGTCACGCTCAAGCGACGCGCGCCAGCCGCTGATCTCCTGCGAGAAGGCGATGGGGGTGGCATCCTCAAGATGCGTGCGCCCCGATTTCACGATGCCGGCGTTCGCCTCCTCAAGACCGAGGAGGGTGGCGATCAGCGTGTCGAGCGCGGGGATAAGCGCCCCCTCGGTTTCGGTCACGGCAGCAAGATGCATCGCCGTCGGGAAGGTATCGTTTGAGGATTGCGACATATTGACGTCGTCGTTCGGGTGCAGGAGCCGCCGCCCGGCAAGCTCATTGCCGCGCGTGGCGATCACCTCGTTGGCATTCATATTGCTCTGGGTACCGCTTCCCGTCTGATACACCACAAGAGGGAAGTGGTCAAGGAGCCGGCCTTCCATCACCACGCGGGCCGCCCCCTCAATGGCCGTAAGCTTCTC
>JAZQVJ010000155.1:0-2945 GCA_045631785.1 Eubacteriales bacterium | reverse complement strand
CCTCAACAGCCTCTGCCACCAGGCGGAGGATGATGCCGTGGGGGCAACCGGGGCAATAGTGAAGCGGCACATCTGCCAAGAATTTAGGTTTTTCGAATACAACTGCCATGGTTATTGCACTCCTTTCTCCGCCTTGCGGATCGCCTCAAGAACCTCGGTGGGCTCAGGGATCATGCCGCCGCAGCGGTTGCAGAGCGACACCGGCTTTCGGCACTGCGTTGCCAGCTTAATATCCTCGATCATCTGGCCCATGCTCAGCTCGACCGACACAAAGGCCTTGACCTTATCGGCCGCGGCACGGAAGGCCGCCGTCGGGAAGGGCCACAGGGTAATAGGACGGATAAGACCGACCTTGATCCCCTCGTTCCTTGCCGCCACGACCGCGTTCTTCGCAACGCGGGAAGCAATGCCGAAGGCGACGACGCAAATGTCGGCATCCTCCATCATGTACTCCTCCCACATCGCCTCGTTCTTCTCGATCTCGGCGTACTTCTCATAGCGCTCGAAGTTCTTCTTCTCAAGCTCATCGGGCTTCAGATAGAGGGAGTTGACAACGTTATGACGGCGCTTGCCCTCGGTGCCGGTCAGGGCCCAGGGCTTCTCATATGTCGTGACCTCGGCATCCTCAAAGGTGATGGGCTCCATCATCTGGCCGATCGTTCCGTCGGCAAGGATCATCGAGGTCATGCGGTATTTGTCGGCAAGGTCAAAGCCCTTGATCGTCCGGCTGGCCATCTCCTGCACCGAGGCGGGAGCCAAGACGATCATGCGGTAGTCACCGTGACCGCCGCCCTTGGTTGCCTGGAAGTAATCCGACTGCGAGGGCTGAATGCCGCCAAGGCCGGGGCCGCCACGCTGCACGTTAACAACGAGGGCGGGGACGTCCGAGCCGGCGATGTAGCTAAGCCCCTCAGCCTTCAGCGAGATCCCGGGGCTTGAGGAGGACGTCATGACGCGCATACCCGCCGCCGCGGCGCCGTATACCATGTTGATCGATGCGATCTCACTCTCGGCCTGGAGAAAGACTCCGCCGATCTTAGGCATCTTCTTCGCCATATACGCGGCGATCTCGGTCTGGGGGGTGATGGGATACCCAAAGTAGTGACGGCAGCCGGCGCGGATCGCAGCCTCTGCGATCGCCTCGTTGCCCTTCATCAAAATTCTTTCCGCCATAATAGCCTCCTTATTTCTCAACCGTAATGATGCAGTCGGGACACATCGTCGCGCAGAACGCACAACCGATGCAGTTCTCCTCGGCCAGCATGTACGCGGGGGAATACCCCTTCTGATTCAGCTTGTCGGCTGCGATCGCCAAGCATTTCTTGGGGCACGCATCCACGCACAGGCCGCAGCCCTTACACATATCCGTGTTAAACGTTACCTTTGCCATTTGTATCCTCCTTACTTTCACGATCCGTCGGGGGCGTATCCTTTGCTATCAGCCCGGCAGATCAAAAATTTTCTTTTGCAGTGTCATGGAAAGCACGGGCAGGCCCGAAAGCTCCTCGGCCACCGAGGCCTTTGCCGTGTGCATCCAGACAGGGAGCCCTGTCGCCCGAGCGATCTCCTCAATGCGTGGGAGCGATGACAGCACCGTTTCCGCCGTCGTTTCGGGCCCAAGGTTTGAATTGTTCACGATGCAAGTGAATTTAAGCCCGGAGGCCCCCTCGATCTCGCGCATGATCTCGACGGTATCACGGACGGTCGAGGTCAGGGGACGGAAGATGTTGACGACCAGCGCCATCCGGTAATTGTCCTCGGCCTTGATGGCCTCGGCATACCGACCGAGCGCATAGGCGCCCCTATCATCGCCGCCGATATCCATAATGCCGTACGCAGAGGTGTCCTGAACAAGACTGTAGCTCTCCGCCGGCAACGCCGGGAGATCGACGTTTGTGTTGGCATACTGCGGCGAGATCAGTCGGATCCCCGCAGCTCTAAGCTCGCTCTCGCTATCCTTCGTCCTGAAATACGGATTGACGATATCGAGGTCGGCAATGCAAACCCTTTTCCCCTCGCTCGCAAGATGCAAAGCATAGTTTACGGCAATATTGGTTTTACCGCTGCCGTAGTGTCCTGCAAACAGGGTAAGTCTTTTGTGATCCATACTCATATTTCTTTTAAGCGAGCGCCGCTTACAGCTGCTTTCTGATGATCTTGCCGCTGGTCGTTTTCGGCAGGCTCTCACGGAACTCGACGATTCTCGGGTACTTGTAGGGGGCGGTACGCGACTTCACGTAATTCTGGATCTCCTTTTTCAGCTCGTCGGTCGCCTCGGTCCCCTTGACGAGAACGATGCTGGCCTTAACGACCTGTCCGCGGATCTCATCGGGTGCGGCAGAAACGCCGCACTCAAGAACGTACGGTAGCTCCATAATGACGTTTTCGATCTCAAACGGCCCGATACGGTAGCCCGGCGACTTGATGACGTCATCGGCGCGGCCGACATACCAAAGGAAGCCGTCCTCGTCCATCCACGCGATATCGCCGGTGTGATAGAAGCCGTCGTGCCAGGTTTCGGCCGTCAGCTGCTCGTTGGCGTCGTAGGCATAGGCAAGACCGCAGGGCAGCCCCTTCGAGATATTGATACAGATCTCGCCGTTCTCGCCGCGGCCTACCTCCTCGCCATCGGCGTTGAGGAGATGCACGTCGTAAAGCGGGACCGGCTTACCCATCGAGCCCAGCTTATGGCTGCCGCCCGCCAGATTACCGACGATCAGCGTGCTCTCGGACTGGCCAAAGCCCTCCATGATCTTGAGCCCTGTGCTCTTTTCAAACTGACGGAAGACCTCAGGGTTCAACGCCTCACCCGCCGTGGATGCATGCTCGACCGTGGAAAGATCAAAGCGGCTAAGGTCCTGCTTGATCAGCATGCGGTACATGGTAGGCGGCGCGCAGAAGGTCGTGATCGTATGCTTCTTGAAAAGAGGCAGGATCTTCTCGGG
>JAZQVJ010000154.1:0-4813 GCA_045631785.1 Eubacteriales bacterium | reverse complement strand
AACGCTGGCACTCTGCCGTCGCCACGGTGCTGTGGGTGTCATTCTCAAGGATATGAGCCCATCCTGCGGAACGAATGGGATCTACGACGGCAGCTTTACGAGAACACGCCGCGAGGGGGCGGGTGTCACGGCAGAGCTGCTTCGCTCCGCGGGCATCGCCGTCTATGACGAGCGCGGCACCGGGGTTCCTATGGAGGAAAAATAAAAAAATTGGCGCGAGGTCTTGCAATCGGTGTCGAAAATGGTATAATTGTATATAGGTGTTCCCCGGAGCATACGCCGTTGCATGCGGCTTGCAACGCACAAGGAGCGCCGACCATTACCTTTCGTAAACCTCACTTTACAAAACGGAGGGATCCTCATGGATTTTCAAATGAACGACAGAGAAACGAGTGCCGGCATCATTATTAAGGTGTTCGGCGTGGGCGGCGGAGGCAACAACGCCATTGACCGCATGATATCGAACAATATCCACGGCGTGGAATTCATTGCCGTGAATACCGATGGGCAGGCGCTCCGCGCCTCGCGCGCCTCGACCAAGATCGAGATCGGCCAGAAGACGACGAACGGCCGCGGTGCCGGCTCGAACCCCGAGATCGGGCGCCTGGCGGCCGAGGAGAACCTTGACGAGATCCGCGAGCAGATCAAGGGCGCCGATATGGTCTTTGTCACGGCCGGTATGGGCGGTCGCACGGGTACGGGTGCGGCTCCCGTTATTGCGGCGGCGGCACACGATATGGGGATCCTCACGGTCGGCATCGTGACGATGCCCTTCGCCTTTGAGGGGAAAAAGCGCATCGCACAGGCCGAGATGGGCGTTGAAACCCTTCGCTCGGTGGTGGACTCGCTGATCGTCATCCCGAACGATCGCTTGAAGCAGGTCTCGGATGCCAAGATCACGCTGGCCAACGCCTTTGCGATCGCTGACGACGTGCTTCTCCAGGGGGTGCGGTCGGTCTCCGAGCTGATCAACGTCCCCGGCTTTATCAACCTTGACTTTGCCGACGTCAGCACGATCATGAAGGACGCGGGCCTCGCTCACATGGCGATGGGCTGCGGCAAGGGCCCCGACAAGGCCGAGATCGCAGCCAAGCAGGCGATCTGCTCTCCTCTCCTTGAAACCTCGATCGCCGGGGCGACCGGTATTCTTGCCAGCATTACGGGTGCGCCCGACGTTCCGCTCGACGACATTTACCTTGCCTCGAACATCATCGCCTCCGAGAGCCATCCCGATGCCAACATCATCTGGGGGGCGACCTTCGATCCTCTCCTTGAGGACGAGCTTCGCATCACCATCATTGCCACCGGCTTTGAGGGGGCAAAAAAGCCCCTCGGCACGGTAGAGCGCCGCATGAGCGCGGCCGCAGAGGAGCCGATCTTCACCGGTATCGCCGAGGAAGCCCCCGAGGCACCGGCGGCCAGGAAAACCCCGACGGCAACGCTCTCGGATGCCGATTTTGAGGACGCCCTCAGCGTCTTCCACAAGCCTTTTAAGGGCGCAAAAAGAGATCTCTGAATAAAGAAAAGACCGTCCGTTTGGACGGTCTTTTTTCATTTTTCGAGAAGCTCCTGTTCCTCAAAGCGGTACGCGGCATTGCAGAAGCGACAGGTGGCCTCAAGCGTTCGGCCGTGGCCCTCGGCCTCCTCCTCATCAAGCATCTTGACGATCTCGGGGCGGCCGACGCGGCGGATGGCGGTGAGCATACGCTCACGCGAGCAATCGCAACGGTAGGCCGTGTCGATCTCATCAAAGATATCGAAGGGGATGTTCCGCATTGCGATCTCGGCGACCTCGCGGAGTGTTTTCCCCTCGCGGAAATAGCGCGAGATATCAAAGAGATCGGGCGCATTCTCCTCAAGGCGTGCAATGACCTCCTCGTCGGCAAAGGGAAGAAGCTGGACGAGGACACCGCCGGCGGCAAGGCAGGTGTAGTCACGGTCGACCGTGACGCCGAGAGCGCAGAGGGTGGGGATCTGCTCACTTTCGGCAAAATACTGTGTGATATCCTCGGCGATCTCACCGCTGACGAGAGCAACGGTGCCGACATGGGGCTCGGGGGAGCCGTCCTCACGGATGACGGCCAGAGTTCCGCGGCCGACGGCGCCGCCGACATCAAGCTTGCCGTTCGGCTTTGTCGGGAGGTCGGCCAGGGGGTTTTCGATGTAGCCCTTGACATTGCCGTAATAATCCGAGGTAGCGAGAAGCTTGCCGATCGGGCCGTCACCGCTGACCGAGAAGGTGATGCGGTTCTCTCGCTCCCCCATCAGTGAGCCGACCATTGAGGTAGCGGTGAGAAGACGGCCGAGGGCGGCCGAAGCGGTCGGAGTGGTTTTGTGATAGGCGATCGCCTGATCGACGATATCACGGGTATCGGTCACAAGGATACGGGCGCTCCCGTCCTTTGACATTCCGCGTAAGATCTTTGCCATGGTGTTTCTCCTTATTTGCTTTATTTATCGGTTGGTTTCCAAAGGAAACGGCTTTTCTGCCCGTGCGACGAAGTAGAGGCGGTCGGCGTCGCCCGCCGCAGTATCGGTATACGGTGCGCCACCCACCGACAGCGGAGTGAAGCCCGCGGCGCGCAGCTCGCGAAGGATGCTCTCGGTCGGATACATGCGCTCACGCGTCAGGGCGTCCGAGCGACGGTAGGTGCCGTCCCCGTTCCTTTCAAAGACCGTAACGTAGAAGTCGGCGCGCGACGCGGACCTACGGTATTCGTTCTGCCAGATGCAGAAGGCATCCTCGGTTTCGTAGGTGTAGACGTTATCGGCGTACACGGTTTCAAATTTTTGGCGGCTATTGAGATCGAAGAGGAAAAGCCCGCCGGGAACAAGATAGTTGTGGATGAGAGAGAGGCAGGCGCGCAGGTTCCGATAGCTCGTCAGATGGTTGAGGGTATCCAGGCAGCAAACAACAGCCTCCACCGTGCCGTACAGCTCAAAGGAGCAGAGATCCTGAAGAAGGAACAGGCACTGCGGAAGGACTCCCGCCCCCTCGGCAGCATCGCGCGCGACGGAGAGCATCTCGGGGGAGGCATCCACGCCGATCATATCATAGCCACGCCTCGCCAGCTCGACCGTCATTCTCCCACTACCGCACCCGAGGTCGAGCACCGAGGGAGTCCCGGAGGGACGGTGCCGACGGAAGGTGTTTTCAATGGCATCGGCCCACAAGCGGTAATCGAGATCACCGTTAAAGACATCGTAATAGGGGGCCAAAAGGCTGTAAATGTCGCTCATGCTGTCATCTCCCGATTGTAGAAACGTTTTGCCTGCCGATTTTATTGGAATTCCACCATAAAATCGGATTTTTTATTCGTTTCTTTGAATTTTTTTGTTTTTTTGATGTACAGTATTACTTTTTGGCGGAATTCGTAGGATTTTTGCTCAAAAAGCGCAAGAGGACCTCGTCAAAATTGAGGCGGTCTGTCACATACGCGCGGCGCAGAAGGGGTGCCGGGATATACTCGTCGTACTTCTCAAAGCAGGGCGCTTCCCCACTGCCGACAAGCTCCTCCGGTGAGGGCGGCGAGGCAGAAAGGAGCGAGGAGAGTGCTTCGAGAAGGCGAGCCCCTGCCGAGCGCTCGGCCTTGAAGGTGATATAGCAGCCCTCACCGCGGATCTCGGAGATGCCGAGAGATGAAGCGTAATGCGCGAGGGTGCGGCGCACGGCACGGAAGCCGCGCGTGCCGAGCCACGGGAAAAGAACGAAGCTCGAGCTGCCGAGGGACACGAGGGGGGAGTCTGCCATACGGGCGGCGCGTGCCGTATGGCGCGCCACCTCAAGCCGACGGGCGGCGTTTGGCATGAGGTAGGGATAGGTTTCAGTGCCAAAGAGGATATCGCGCATCTTTTCAAGCAGGCGCGTATGGATCTCGCCCGTGCCACCCGGCCAGGAGATCTCCATCTTTCCCTCAACAGCGTGGACGAAGACAAGACGGTGACTGAGGTCCACCTCCTCCACCTCAAAGACTCGGCCGGCAAGGGCAAAGCGATCGCCGACCGGAGGCGGTGACGTGATGGTCCCGATCTCGTCCGAGCCACAGCGGACGGTATAGTCCTCGCTATCGGCAAAAACGGCGTAGAATTTGAAGCTGCCGGTAAGGCGCTCGCCGCGAAGGCCGACGATGCAGCCCCCCTCCTCGGTCAGCTCGATATACTCCGATTCGACCATCGAAACGAGAAGCTCACGGTAGTCGGCAGGAGTGAGCGAGGCGAAGGGCGGCAAGGCAAGGATGCGCTCGGCAAGAGAGGCCGGCTTCAGCTCTCCCGAGGAGGCAAGCACCGAAAGCGTTTGTTGAAAGGCAAGGCTGAGGGGCATTTTGCGGACCGTGGGCGGCTCGATAAAGCGTTCGCCGCGGTACAGCTCTACAATGGCAATGCCGCGAAGAAGCCCCCACGGGATCAGCTGAGGCAGCGGAGTATTCGGTAGGGGGGTTTCCTCACGGAACAGCATAAGCATTTCGGGGGGAGCGCCGCGCCGCCCCGACCGACCAAGGCGCTGAAGAAAGCCGGAGACGGTGGTGGGGGCATCGATCTGTGCCACGCGCTCAAGCTTGCCGATGTCGATGCCCAGCTCCATTGTGGCGGTGGCCGCCACGACCGAGCGCTCCCCCTCATCCTTGATGCGGCGCTCGGCATCCTCGCGGAGAGCCGCCGAGAGGTTCCCGTGGTGGATAAGAAAGATATCCTTATCCCCACGCGCCTTAGCGATCTATGAGACAAGTCCTTGTAAGCACATGAGGAGAGCGTTGGTGTAAGCACTCACAAATGCCTCGTACTTTATTTCAGGCTGTACCGTTTTTATCTCCTG
>JAZQVJ010000153.1:0-4990 GCA_045631785.1 Eubacteriales bacterium | reverse complement strand
GGATGCCGTCCCCGATGCCCCGCCCGACAGTGCCGATGCCCTGCCTCTGCGCGATGCGGTTCCGCGCCGCCGCCGCTTCTTTGATCTTACCTATGACGGCCTTGCGATCCTTGTGACTCGCGCCTTCGGTCGCACCGAGCTTACCGTAAACGGGAAGGTGTACGCCGAGACCCTTGGGGTGGTGGAGCTTGCCTATACGCTCTCCGCCACGGTGGGGGGCCATAGGGTTACGGTGCGCTTTTGTCCCGATAGCTTCTCGGCCGTCATGCTCCTTGTCGTTGACGGTCGGCTTGTTGCCAAGCTGCGGCGCTATCATTGATCCTGAGCGAAGGACTCTCCGCGAGAGCCCTTCGTTTTTCTTTTTCGGAGCTACCTCTCCTCCTCAAGATGGTCGAGAAGGGCCACGGGATCGTCGCTCACAAACAAAAGCCCAAGATCACCCGTCGGTAAAAAGGCCTCCCTCTCCATATGGCGGAGAAGTGTGAGGAGCGAGCTGTAAAAGCCGTCGGTGTTCAGGACGGCGATCTTCTTTTTGATGCGCCCGAGGTGGCGGAGCGTGAAGATCTCAAAAAATTCCTCCAGCGTTCCGATGCCGCCGGGGGTTACGATAAAGGCATCGGAAAGCTCCTCCATGCGTTGCTTCCTCTCACGCATGGTTTCTGTCGAATAAAAAGCGGTGCAATGCGGAGAGAAGGCGCCGTCCGGGAAAAAGGTGGGCGCCACCCCGATGATCTCGGCACCGGCCCGTCGCGCGGCGCCTCTCGCGCAGGCCCCCATCAGTCCGCGGCCTCCGCCGCCAAAGACCAGACCGTGGCCCCGCCTTGCCATTTCCTCGCCGAGCGCCTCGCCCGCCAGAAGAAACTCAGGGCGGATGTCGTCACTTGCCGAGCCGTATACACAAAATCTCATAACGCCACTCCTTGCATCTCCGTATGCCGCCAAGGCCATTCGGAAAGGTTCTATACCGTAAGTATACCTGAAAATCTCACGCTTGTCAATCGCCCCCTCCGCATACGCCGGAAAGAGGCGATCCCCGACCGCCTTTTCCGAAAAAGGACAAGCATACTATACAAAAATATGCGTCACACAAAGCTCGTGTGACGCATATTTTGTTAGGGTAGCCCCGGCCCCCAAAGGTATTCTGCCGCCTGCTCGCGTTCGGCCTCGGCCTCGTTTTCCTCGTAGGCGATCAGCTGGACGTTATAGGCATCAATGACAGCGTTTTCAAGCTCCGCACGGAAGGCGGCGTTGATGGGATGCACAATATCGCGGTAGGTTCCGTCGGGATTTTTCCTCGAGGGCATCACGATAAAATAGCGATCTCTGGCATAGATCACCTTGATATCGTGCACGGCAAGCGCCTCATCAAAGGTAACGGAAACAACAGCCTTCATCGGGCCGTCATCAAAGAATTTGCGGATTTTGATGTCTGTGATCTGCATGTGTGAGATTCCTTTCGTTTGTGTTCAGCCGTTAGGCTATATGTCTTGCTTCTATTGTACCCCGCGAATGTGACTTGGGGTAGGTAACTTTGTGAATTTTTTCCAAATAAGTTGTTAAAACCCTGGCGCTTTTTGTCTTCTGCTTGTATCCTTCCCTGATTTTTGACGAAGAAAGGCGGTATGTGCGATGGAAAATACGGCGTACGGAAAACGTGGAGAGCTTGGGGCCATCCTCGGAAAAACCGAGAGGATCCATATGATCGGCATTCTTGGCGCCGGAATGCGTGTCCTTGCACGGCTGCTCTCGGATCTCGGCTATACCGTGACGGGAACCGACGAGCGCGCCCACAGGGAGACCTCCCTCGGGGACGGCGCGATCCTTGTGCATCCTCCCTTGAGGGACGGGGCTATTATAGACGCCGATCTTTGCGTTTATTCAACCGCTGTGGGAAAAGATCACCCCGAGGTCGCGGCCGCCGAGGCGTGCGGCATCCCCTTGATCTCGCGGGCCGACCTTTTCGGCGAGGTGATGCAAGCCTACCCCGTGCGTATCGGCGTTGCCGGCACGCACGGCAAAAGCACGACAACGGCCATGTGCGCCGACCTCCTGGCGGCGGGCGGCCGCGCCCCCACCGTGGCCGTAGGAGCATCGCTACCGGACGACGGCGACGGCTATCGCTTCGGTAGGGGAGAGGCGCTCGTCTTTGAGGCGTGCGAGTACGCAAACGCCTTTCTTTCCTTTTCGCCCACCGTTGCCGTCCTTACAAACGCCGCGTGGGATCACCCCGACTTCTTCCGAACGCCGGAGGAGGCGCTCGCCTCCTTCCGATCCTTTCTTTCGCTCCCCTCGGTCTTGACGGCGGTCATTAACCTTGATAACAAGGGGGCGCGGTGCGCGGCGGTCGGTCTTTCGGTCCCTGTTATCACCTTCGGATGTGCCGAGGAGGCCGATGTGCGCGCCGCCGGTATTACCGTGGGCGACGGGGGCTGTGCCTCCTTCACCCTTCTCGACCGCGGTAAGCCACTCGACCGTGTTACACTCAGAGTTCCCGGGCGGCACAACGTTGAGAATGCCCTGGCTGCGGCGGCTGCGGCCCTTGCCGTCGGGGTAAGCGACGAGGCTGTCCTTTGCGGGCTTTCCTCCTTTTCGGGGGCCGGGCGGCGCACCGAATACCGCGGCACCCGAGGAGGCGTGCGCTATTACGACGATTACGCGCACCACCCCGAGGAGATCGAGGCATCGCTTTCGGCCGTCCGAGGGCGCGGGCGCCTTTTCTGCCTCTACCAGCCGCATACGTATAGCCGCACCGCCGCCTTTTTCGAGCAGTTTTGCCGCGCGTTTTCTCTTGCCGACGCCGTGGTCGTCACCGATACCTACGCCGCGAGGGAGCAGGAGGAGGACGGGCTCGGGAGCCGCGCCCTTGCCAAGGGCATCGGGGAGTCGGCCGTCTATCTTCCAACGCCCGAGGTCGCGGCGCTCTGGCTTTCCGACCGCCTTTCTCCCGGCGATACCGTGATCGTGATGGGGGCGGGGGACGTTTCGCAACGCTTCTTTTCGGGCGAGCGCTCTTTTTTGCGCTCGGAGGGGTGAGGCTTCTCCGGATTATGGCTCCCACCTACTTGACTTTTAACTATAATCATGGTATGATTTATAAGTAAAAAATATTCGGAGACCGCGATGGAAATTCTAAATACACCGCTTCCGCTTTCGGCGATCGAGCGAGTGAGAAAACTGAATACCGAGCGCGCCGCCGCCGGCAAGTGCGTGGGCGTCTCTGTTCTGACCTTCGGCTGTCAGCAGAACGAGGCGGACAGTGAAGTGCTTCTCGGCCTTTCTTCAATGATGGGCTACGTCCCCGTCGAGCAGCCCGGGGAGGCCGCACTCATCCTCGTCAATACCTGCGCCATCCGCGAGCACGCCGAGCAGAAGGTGCTGTCGGTCATCGGCGGTCTTAAGCGCTTCAAGGAAAAGGGCGAGGTGCTGATCGGCGTTCTCGGCTGCATGACGGCGGAGGAGCACCGCATCGGGGAGCTGAAAAAGAGCTATCCCTATGTGGATTTTACGCTGGATCCTGCCTCGCTTTCACGCCTTCCCGAGGCAGTGGCCGATCGCCTGTCGGGCGGTCCCCGCGCCTTCCTTCGGAACGATGCCCCGACGATCACCGAGGGCATCGAGCCCTATCGGCGCGACCTGCGCCATGCCTCGGTCAGCATTATGTACGGGTGCAACAACTTCTGCTCCTACTGCATCGTGCCGTATGTCCGCGGCCGCGAGAGGAGCCGTTCGGCTGAGGCCATCGTCCGCGAGGTCGCCTCTCTCGCCCAGCGCGGCGCCCGCGAGATCATGCTCCTCGGGCAGAACGTGAATTCCTACGCCGGGGACTGTGATTTTGCCACCCTTCTTGACCGTCTTTCATCTCTTGACGGCGACTTTCTTCTGCGCTTTATGACCAGCCATCCGAAGGACGTGTCGGACCGTCTTGTTGAGGTCATCGGCAAAAGAGAGAAGATCGCTCCCGCCTTCCACCTCCCCCTGCAATCGGGGAGCGATCGCATCCTCCGTGCGATGAACCGCCGTTACGATACCGAGCGTTACCTCGGCATCGTCGATAAGCTGCGCGCGGCGCGCCCCGGGATCGTTCTGACGAGCGATATCATCGTCGGCTTCCCCGGGGAGGAGGAGAGCGACTTTGAGGCCACTCTCGATATCCTCCGCCGTGTGCGCTATGATATGGTTTACTCCTTCCTCTATTCGCGCCGTCGCGGCACTCCCGCCGCCACGATGGAGGGGTACCCTTCGGAGGAGGTGCGCGCCGACCGTATGCGTCGCCTCTTAGCCCTCTCGACCGAGATCGCCGCCGAGATCGGCAAGACCTACGAGGGAAAAACGCTCCGCGTTCTTGTGGACGGGCCGTCCCGTGGGGACAAGCAGATGCTCTCGGGGAGAACGGCGGGCGGCAAGCTCGTCCATTTTGAGGGCGATCCCTCGCTTTCGGGGGAATGGAAGCAAGTACATATTGACCGTGCCGATGCCTATGCGATGTTCGGCACGATTCAGGAAAAGTGAGGAATACAGCTATGACCGTAAAGGAAGCATCCAAAATTCTCGGCGAGGCTCTTGCCAAGGAAAGCGCCGTCATCACCTTCAACGCCGCAAAGCAGGCCTACGACACCGATGCCGAGCTTTCGGCTATGATGGCCGAATACCGCACGGCGCGCACCCTCCTTGGCGAGCTTTACGCCAAGGCTGACACCACCGAGGAGGAGGCACGCTCGGCCGATGCGCTCAACACCCGTGTTGCCGAGCTGACAGAGGCTATCCGCACAAATCCCGTCTACCTTGCCCTTGCGGAGGCGCAGGGCGCGGTGAACGAGCTGATGGCCTCCGTCAATGCCGATCTCTCCTATTACGCCTTTGGCGAGGTCCCCGGCTGCACGCACGACTGCTCGACCTGCGGCGGCTGTCACTGATATGTCGAATGTGCTCTCGGTGGCGGCCGAGCTTCAAAAGCCGTCGCCCATGATGGCCCAGTATCTCGAGATCAAGG
>JAZQVJ010000152.1:0-3630 GCA_045631785.1 Eubacteriales bacterium | reverse complement strand
CATCCCAGTCCCAAAGGAACATATGGTCAGTGAACACGCGGCCAAAGCCAAGCTTCTCCTCGGGGGTAAGGGGGGAGGGATTTTCGTTTCTTGTCAGTTTGATCTCCATGGTTTTCTCCTTTACAGTGCCGTATATGGCAGCTTTATGAAATGTTTTGTTTACGTTTTTTGATATGGGGTTGCGCCCTCTGCTCTCAAAGCAGCGTTGCCACAAGCGATGCGCGGTCAACCGGCGAAAGGGCGATGGGAGGAATATCCAGCACCGTTTTAGCCCCGATCACGCCCTCACCGTTCAGCCGAACGGCGGCACGGGCATAGGCCACGAGGACCGATGACGTAAATTCGGGATTGGAATCGAGCGTAAGACTGTATTCGATCACGTGAGAGCTTTCGGCAGCAACACCGGTTTTCCCCGAACGGATCACACAACCGCCGTGGGGAATGCCCATGTGCTTCTCCCGGAGCTCGGCCTCGGAGATAAAATGCACCTCGGTATCGTAGTCTGCAAAGTAATCGGGCATCGTCTTGATCTCGTGCTCGATGCGCGCAAGATCGGCCCCCTCCTCGGCAACCACATAGCACTCTCTCGTGTGCTTCTGCCGTGCAGAAAGCGTCGGTGCTTCACCGCGGCGGACAGCGGCGAGCGCGCTCTCTACGGGGACGGTGTACTGCCGGGCATCCTTCACTCCCGCAACACGGCGGATCGCATCCGAGTGCCCCTGGCTAACGCCCCTCCCCCAGAAGGTGTAATCCTGCCCGTTAGGCAGAACGGCGCCGCCATACACGCGTGCCAAGGAAAAGAGCCCGGGATCCCAGCCGACCGAGATGATCGCGGTCTTACCACCCGGCCTTGCGGTCGCATCCACGGCAGCAAGATGCTCGGGGATCCTCGCGTGAGTATCAAAGCTGTCAACGACGTTGAAGTGCGCGGCAAGCGCCGGCGTCTGCACCGGGAGATCGGTGCGGCTGCCGCCGCAGAGGATCATAACATCGATCCCGTCCTTCATTGAAAGCGCGGCCTCTGCCGAGAACACGGGGATTCCCGTCACCGTCTTAAGAGTGGCGGGATCGCGGCGCGTGAAAACGCCGACCGCCTCCATATCGGGCGCCGCAGAGAGTGCCGCCTCAACGCCGCGGCCGAGATTGCCGTAGCCGTAGATACCAACACGAATTGCCATAGTGGACCTCATACAATAATATAGATATTTAACATTATAGCACACGGCACAGCGAGGCGCAAGACTTTTTTGACAAAAAACAAGGGCAAAAAATACAAAAAACGGTTTACTTTTTCAAAAACCTGTGCTATAATAACAAAGCATTCATGCACATCTACCCGTGGCACAGCTGGATAGCGCGCAAGACTCCGACTCTTGAGGTCGTAGGTTCGAATCCTATCGGGTAGGCCAAAAATTCGACAAGTTTCGGCTTGTCGAATTTTTTATCCAAGCCGCAGGCTTGGTATATCATCCGACGCAAGTCGGCATATCATCAGCCCTTTGGGCTGTATCTCATCACGCATCAGCGTGCATTTTCCTGCGGCTTGATGATAGGCAATGCTACGCATTGATGATATACACGCCTCTCGGCGTGATGGAGAGGCGAGGGTTCAAATCCATCAGCTAAAAAAGCAAAAATATCTTTTTTGTCCGTCCTTCACAAAAAAAGAAAGACCGCCGCTTGGCGGTCTTTCTTTTTGACTCCCGGTGCTTGAGAGCCTATTGCGCGAAGCGCAAGTAGGTTCGCGTGCCCCGCCAAGAGCGCCCGCCCACTTGCGAGGCGGCGGCAAGCGAGGGTATCTTCGCGCCCCGCGCGAGCATCCTATCGTCTTCTCTGCAACCGCTTTTGCGGCTTTTTCATTGTTCCGTGCGTTCCTCATACCGCAAAAGATTGCGCTCGATCGTCTTTCGGCCGCGCCAGGCGTAGGCACGGCGCTTGAATTCCTCGGGTGACATCGCGGCAAGAGTGGCGACATCGAGATGCGGCAGGCGCGCCTCGTGAAAGAAGGCAACGGGAGTGACAGCCCCCGCTTCGATTGCACGGCGGGTATGAGGACAGGCGGTCTGACAAAGGTCGCACCCCCACACGGTACGGTGACGGCGCATCAGAGCAAAGGCCTCCTCGGGGAGCTCCCCCTTCCTTTGTGTTATCTCGGAAAGGCAGTCGCCCTGCCCCACGAGGGCGCCCGTTGGGCAAGCGCGGCGACAGGCACCGCAATGCTCACAGGCCTTGGGGGGGTGGATGGCCGTGCCTTCGGGGGGAGGAAGGCTTGTAAAAACCTCTCCGATGAAGACGAGAGAGCCATACTTCGGATGGATGAGAAGCCCGTTGTCCCCATACATCCCAAGCCCTGCGGTTACGGCGGCGTGGCGCTCGTCGATCGGGGAATGATCGGCAAAGGCACAGAACTCCCCCTCGGGATATTCGGCACGCAAAACGGCGATCAAGCGATCGAAAAGATCAGCCATATACAGATGATAGTCGCGGCTGACGGCATAAAGCGAAAGATTATCGGAGGGGCCTGTATAATAGGGAACGAGAAGGACGATCACGCTTCGAGGCTCAAACGCCCCACGGCGCGCAAGCAGGTCGGAGTACGTGACACGGCAGGCCTCGTACGGCAGGATGCCGAAGGCCTCGATCCCCTCCTCCAAAAAGAAACGTGAAAGCAACTCCTTCACGGCACACCCTCCTCTCCTATACTAAAGAAAATTATAGCAAAGACGGCCAAAAAAAACAAGAACTTTTCGAAGAAAAGCCAAGCGCCTCCTTGACATTATCCGTATTTTTGATATAATATTATAGGATGTTTTTCCTCTCCTTGAGCGACGGCATCCCAAAGAGAAAAACGGTCGGCGCACAGGGCGTTATGCTCGCCCCCTCGCTTATGACAGATATTTCATCGAAAGGCGACAAGTTATGTTTACAGAGATACTGCAATACGGCCTATATGCCGTCAAATTCGATCCGGGAGCCGAAAGCATCCCGTATTACCTCGTAGCCATCCTTGCCATCCTTGGCTATCTCCTCGGCAGCATCAACAGTGCCGTGCTCGTGTCGCGCATGCTCTACCGTGAGGATATCCGAACGAAGGGAAGCGGCAACGCAGGTCTTACCAACATGTTCCGCATCTACGGCAAGAAGGCCGCCGGCTTCACCCTTCTCGGTGATATTCTCAAGACCGTGCTTGCCATTACCGTCGCCGGTCTTTTCTGCGGCTTCCGCTACCGTGCCGCCCTCTCCTTCAGTCCGATGTGCTGGATCGCGGCGCTTGCGTGCGTTATCGGTCACATCAAGCCGATCTTCCACCACTTCCGCGGTGGCAAGGGCGTGCTGTGCGCCGCCACGGCGATCCTCTTTCTGGCTCCCCCCGCCTTCCTCGTCCTTTTTGCCACCTTTGTCCTGCTCGTCTGGCTGACGAGATACATCTCGCTCGGCTCGATCACGGCGGCAGCCTTCCTCCCCCTGACACTCAGGGGGTACATGCAGGCCTTTGTATTCACGGGCGACGAGAAAAACTTTTTTGACGGCGGCATCGTGCTTTGCGGCGCCCTGTTTGCCCTTCTTGTGATCGTTTGCCACCGCAAGAACATCGGTCGCCTCTGGCGCCACGAGGGGAACAAATTCTCC
>JAZQVJ010000151.1:0-4353 GCA_045631785.1 Eubacteriales bacterium | reverse complement strand
CGCCGTCCTTGACGGTGAGGGCATCGACCGCACCCGCGCCGATGCGCTGCTCTCGCTCCTTGCGGCCGCCGGCAGCCCCGCGACCGTTCTGCCCCGCCTTTTTGACGTCTTCCGTGACAGCCCCGAGGCGACCGCCGCCCTTTCGGAGCTTTCCGATCTCCTTCGGGCGGTCGGCACGGTGGGTGACGGGCGCATCCGCATCGACTTCTCGGTCATTCACGATATGCACTACTATAACGGCATCGTCTTCCGCGGCTTTGTTCCCGGCGTCAGCGCGGGGATCCTGTCGGGCGGCCGCTATGACCGCCTGGTCGGGAAGCTCGGCCACGCGGCGGGCGCCGTCGGCTTTGCCGTCTACCTCGATCTTCTTGAGGAGCGTACCCCCGCCCGCACCGCCGATGACTGTGACGTTTTTCTTCTTTACGGCGAGGGGGATGCCCCTGCCGCCGTCCTTTCTGCCGCCGCGCGCCTTCGCCGTGACGGCGCCCGCGTCCTGTGTGGGCGCACCCTGCCGGAGGCACTCCGCGCCGGCCGCATCCTGCGCCTTTCGGAGGTAAACGAATGAAAGACTTTCTGAACGTCGCCCTGCCAAAGGGGCGCCTTGGCGAGCGCGTCCTCGCGATCATGGAGGGGGCGGGCTTCCCCTGCCCCCCGATCCACGAGCCGGGGCGCCGGCTCGTCTTCGAGAACCCCGAGGTCGGGGTGCGCTACTTTTGGGTGAAGCCCTCGGACGTGGCGATCTACGTCGAGCGCGGCGCCGCCGACATCGGTGTCGCGGGGCGCGACATCCTGCTTGAATATTCCCCCGACGTCTACGAGCTTTACGATCTTGACATCGGCAAATGCCGCATGGCCGTGGCCGCCCCCGTCGGCTTCCGTGACGACCGCGACCGCACCCTGCGCGTTGCCACCAAGTTCAAGAATATCGCCAAGGGGTACTATACCTCGCTTGGCCGAGAGATTGACATCATCCACCTGAACGGCTCGATCGAGCTTGCCCCCATCCTCGGTCTTTCGGACGTGATCGTCGATATTGTGGAAACCGGCTCCACCCTCCGCGAGAACAACCTTGAGGTGGTGGAGGAGATCGTCCCGATCTCGGCGCGCCTTATCGCCAACAAGGCGGCACACAAATTCAAGGGCGAGGCGATCGACGCCCTGCTCGCGGCACTTATTGCAAAGAAAGGTTGACAAAATGATCCGTATTATGAACTACGCGGACACGCCGAGGAGTGAGATCCTCTCGCGCGCCGTTCCCGCAGTGAACGTCGAGGAGGCGGTCGCCGCGATCATCAGCGAGGTGAAGCGTGACGGCGATACCGCCCTCCTTCGCCTGACCGAGCGCTTTGACAAGGCAAAGCTTTCCTCCCTCACCGTGACGGCCGAGGAGATCGCCGAGGCAAGGAGCGCGGTCGAGCCGGTCTTCCTCGCCGTCCTTGAGGAGGCCGCCGCCAATATCCGCAAATTCCACGAGCAGCAAAAGCGCGGGAGCTTTATCCTCAACGACTGTGACGGCATCGTCCTCGGGCAGAAGGTGATCCCCGTTGACCGCGCCGGTCTGTACGTGCCGGGCGGCACCGCCTCCTACCCCTCGACGGTGCTGATGGATGCCATCCCCGCCCGCGTGGCCGGGGTGGCCGAGATCGTGATGGTCACTCCTCCGAACGCCGAGGGCAAGGTCGCCCCCGCGATCCTCGCCGCCGCCTCGGTAGCGGGCATCGACCGCATCTTCAAGGTCGGTGGCGCCCAGGCCATCGCCGCCCTCGCCTACGGTACCGAAACCGTGCCGAAGGTCGATAAGATCGTCGGCCCCGGGAACGCCTTCGTGGCCGAAGCCAAGAAGCAGGTCTTCGGTGAGGTGTCGATCGACATGATCGCCGGTCCCAGCGAGATCCTGATCGTGGCCGACGGCAAGTCGGATCCCCGTGTCCTCGCGGCCGACCTTCTCTCGCAGGCCGGGCATGACAAGATGGCCAGCGCCGTCCTCCTGACCGACGACGAGGGGCTGGCCGTGCGCGTTTCCGATGAGCTTGAGCGCCGGATTCCCGCGCTCTCCCGCGCCGAGATCGCGCGCGCCTCGATCGATGCGAACGGCAAGATCATCGTCCTCCCCTCGATCCGCGAGGCCATTGCTCTCTCCAACGAGCTGGCTCCCGAGCATCTTGAGCTTTCGGTGGACGATCCCTTTGACTATCTCGCCCTCGTCCGTCACGCCGGCTCGGTCTTTCTCGGCCGCCATTGCCCTGAGGCCCTCGGTGACTACCTCGCAGGCCCGAACCACACCCTGCCGACAAGCGGCACGGCGCGCTTTTCGAGCCCCCTCTCGGTCGACGATTTCGTAAAGAAGATGCAGTACACCTACTATACGCGCGAGGCCCTTTCACGCGTCGCGGACAAGGTGGCCCTCTTTGCCACCAAGGAGGGGCTGACGGCCCACGCCGCCTCGGCCACCGTCCGCCTTGAGGAGGAAGCATGAGCCGCTATCTCTCGGCGAAAAACGCCACCCTCGTCCCCTACACGCCGGGGGAGCAGCCGCGCGAGCGCACCTATATCAAGCTGAACACCAATGAGTCACCCTTCCCCCCCTCGCCCCGCGCCCTCGAGGGGGCGCGCCGCGCCGCCGAGCGCTGCGCCCTTTATCCCGATCCGACCATGAAGGCTCTGCGCGAGGCGTTGGCTGCCTCGCTCGGCGTCACTCCCGACTGCGTTCTCCCGACCAACGGCTCGGACGAGATCCTGAACTTCGCCTTCGCCGCCTTCTGCGATGAGAACACCCCCGCCGTCTTTGCCGACATCACCTACGGCTTTTATTCGGTCTTTGCCGACCTGTACCACCTGAAAGCGCGCGTTATCCCGCTGAAGGAGGACTTCACGCTCGATCCCCGTGACTACTACCGCGCCGGCGGCACGGTCTTTATCGCCAATCCGAACGCCCCGACGGGGCTCACCCTCTCGCTTGCCGACATTGAGGGGATCGTCCGCGAGAACCCCGATAACGTTGTCGTCATCGACGAGGCCTATATCGACTTCGGCGGCGAGAGCGCTGTCCCCCTCACGAAGAAGTACGACAATCTCCTTGTCACACAAACCTTTTCAAAATCGCGCTCGATGGCAGGCGCGCGCCTCGGCTTTGGCGTTGCCTCCCCCGCCCTCATCCGCGACCTCGACACCATCAAATACTCGACCAATCCCTATAACGTGAACGCGATGACCGCCGCGATGGGCATCGGCTCGCTTGAGGATGCCGCCACCACGGCCGAAAACTGTGCCGCCATCATCAGAAACCGCGCCTATACCGAGGAGAACCTTCGCCGCCTCGGCTTCGACTTCAACCCCTCGATGGCCAACTTCGTCTTCGCGCGCCACCCCGCGATCCCGGGCGATGCGCTTTATACCGCCCTCCGCGAGAAGGGGATCCTCGTCCGCCACTTCACGGCTCCCCGCATCGCCGACTACAACCGCATCACGATCGGCTCGCGCACCGAGATGGAGGCGCTCGTCGCCGCCCTTGAAACCATTCTGGAGGAAGCACTGTGAGAACCTCAACCATTGAACGCAAGACCGCCGAAACCGATATCCGCCTCACCCTCACCCTCGAGGGGGGTGGCCGCGCCGACGTGGCCACCGGCTGCGGCTTCCTTGACCATATGCTGACGCTCTTCGCCAAAAACGCGCGTATCGACCTCGCCGTCACCTGCCGTGGCGACACCTGGGTGGACGACCACCACACGGTCGAGGACGTTGGCATTGCGCTTGGCGCGGCCCTCGCCGAGGCCCTGGGTGAGAAGCGCGGCATCACGCGCTACGGCTCGTCGATCCTGCCGATGGACGAAACGCTCGTCCTCGTCGCCCTCGACCTCTCGGGGCGCTCAACGCTTGGCTACGACCTGCCCTTCCCGACCGAGAAGATCGGCACATTTGATACCCAGCTTTGCAAAGAATTCTTTACCGCACTTACAAGAACTGCGGCCATGACGCTCCATATCCGCCTGCTTGCGGGGGAGAACTCTCACCACATTGCCGAGGGTGCCTTCAAGGGCTTCGGCCGCGCTCTGCGCGCCGCCGTTGCGATGGATCCGGCCCTTGGGAACGAGATCCCCTCCACGAAGGGGGCGCTTTCATGATCGGTATCGTTGATTACGGAGTGGGGAACCTCTTTTCCCTCCGTTCCTCCTTTGCCGCCATCGGCGCCGAGGTCATCGTCAGCCGTGACGCCGCCACTCTCGCCGCCTGCGAGCGCATCGTGCTGCCCGGTGTCGGCGCGTTCGGTGATGCCGCGCGGCTTCTCCGCGAAAGCGGAATGGCCGAGCTCGTTCTCCGTGAGGCGAAGGCCGGCAAGCCCATCCTCGGCAT
>JAZQVJ010000150.1:0-1023 GCA_045631785.1 Eubacteriales bacterium | reverse complement strand
CTGATACCGCAAGCCAAGCAAGAAGGCAGAGAGATTTTCTCTGCCTTTTACTATTGACGAATGGCACGATTTGTGATATACTCTACCGGAAAGAAACCAAGTAAGGAGGCATAGCATGGGGAAATTTGACGGCATACTGATCTGCACCGACCTTGACGGCACACTATATAATAACGAAAAAACGATCTCCAAGGAAAACAAGCAAGCCATCGAGTATTTCAAGCGCGAGGGCGGCTATTTTACCTTCATCACCGGGCGTATGCCGAGCTATTCCGCCGATGCCTTCCGCGCCGTCAATCCCAACACTCCGTACGGATGCATCAATGGGGGCGGCTTGTACGACGGCTATGCCGCCACCTATGTTTGGACGCACGAGTTATCAAAGAGCATTTTTGATCTGATCGAATTCGCCGAGCAGCACCTCCCCACAATCGGTATTCAGGTATGCACCTTTGACAAAACATACTTTTCAAACGACAACGATGCAACCGCAAGATTCAGAGCGCGAACCGGCGAGCCCCATCTCATTCGCCCCTACCGCGAAGTGACAGAGCCGATCGGCAAGATCATTTTTGCCAGCGAAATCGAGGATGAGTTAACAGCCTTAGCAGGTTTGCTTACGCACCACTCGCTGGCAGATTCCTTTGATTTTGTCCGCTCGGAAAGAACGCTGTTTGAGGTTTTGCCCAAGGGGGTCAACAAGGGCTTGGCGCTGTCCAAATTGGCGGATTTTTTAAAGGTGGATATGAAAAAGACCGTTGCCATCGGCGACTATGACAACGACATTGCCATGATACAGGCCGCAGGCCTCGGCATTGCCGTGGCCAATGCTCGCCCCGAGGTACTCGCCGCCGCCGACCATGTCACCGTAAGCAACGAGGAGCACGCCATTGCCAAGGTGATTGAGAGCTTGGAGAACGGAACGTACGCGCTTCGATAATGGTAAAAAAATCACACGAGGGTTGATCTCGTGTGATTTTTTGTTATGTAAGATGAGATCCGAACACAAGAAACGGGACTAGT
>JAZQVJ010000149.1:0-1075 GCA_045631785.1 Eubacteriales bacterium | reverse complement strand
ACCAACGGCGATTACTGCACCGTGCGCATCTCCTCCGAGGAGATGTTTGCCGCACTTGAGGAGCCGATGGCGGCTCTTATCGAGGGGATCTGCCACGCGATCACGAAGATCCCCACCGACTGTGTGCAGGAGGTCTTCGATACCGGCATCCTTCTTTCGGGGGGTGGCTGCCTTCTTGACGGTATTGATAAGATGATCAGCGGCGTGACCGGGGTGGATGCCTTCCGCCTTGCCGATCCCGAGCATACGGTTGCACGAGGCCTCGGCGTCCTGCTTAACACCTTGGATTCTCCGCGGAATGCGGGCACACTCAATATCTCGCGATACATAATGAAAGCCGCGGCAACGCTGCAGAGAGGATAAAGCATGAATCAAAAAAACCAGAAGTTCATTCGCATCATGGCTCTTTCCTTGGCCGTCCTTATGGTGGCCGGAGCCGTATTCGGAATTCTCTTCTATATCCTTTGAGAAAACAAAAAGAGGCGCAAGCCTCTTTTTGTTTTTCTTATAGCCGTGTCGGATAATAGACCGTCGTGTGGTCATAAAGCTCGCCGGCGCGAAGGATCCCTTCGCCGCGATTCGGGGCATTCGGCTCAAATTGTGTTTCAAGGCAGTATGCCGTGTGCTTTGCTTGCTTGATCCCCCCGCGGAAGTCGGGCCCCCCCTCAAGTCCCGTAGCGGTATAAAGCTGCAAGCAGGGGCAGGTGGTGTATACTGTCAGCGACATATCGGTTCCAAGCACCACGGCGGCAGGCAAGGGAAGGGCGGAATTAGAGATCTTTGTAAGGATGAAGTTGGTGTCAAAGCCACCCTCCTTTTCACCAATGCGCCGCGGGGTACGCAGGTCGCAGTCGGTTCCCTCCACGCTCACGCGCTCGCCCGTTGGGATCCGCTCGTTATCGACAGCCGTATAGCGGTCGGCGTGGATCGTGACCGTGTGGTCAAGGATCGGGCCGCCAATGCCGTCAAGATTAAAATACGAGTGATTCGTTAAGCTCAGCGGCGTATCGGCATCCGAGGTTGCCGTGTAATGAATACTCAACGCGGCACCGTCCAGTGAGTAGGTGACACAAAG
>JAZQVJ010000148.1:0-1797 GCA_045631785.1 Eubacteriales bacterium | reverse complement strand
CAAAGTGACTTTCTAAGGATATATGATGTCGGCGATGCGGGCGGCGACGGTCTTTTTGGTGGAGGACACGCAGGTGAGGTGGGCGAGGGTGGGAACGCCGTAGCGCGCCTCGATGTTCTTCGCGATATCGAGGGTATAGCGGCTGGTGCCGCCGCCGGCGCCGTAGGTCACGCTCATAAAGGCGGGGGCCAGTGCGGCGATCTCCTCGGTGGCGCGGCGGACGCTCTCAAAGGCGGTCTCGGTCTTCGGCGGGAAGACCTCGAAGGAGAGCGAAAGCGTATTCTTTTGAAGGAGGGTTGAAATCTTCACGGTGATACCTCTCTTTTTGATGAGGGAAAGCAGGGGAAGCGCGATTTTTGTCGGTTAAGGGACTTTTCACGGAGATAAAATTGATGCATCGGTTTGTCGGGGGGCGCTGCGAAGCTGTACGGGGGTACAGCGAGCATGGTTGTGCTCCACGGCGAAGCGAGGCGCGATTTTAGTCCGTGAAAAGGGGGGTTGAGAAGTAGCGCTCGCCGGTATCGGGGAGGACGGTGGCAACGCGGTGGCCTTTGCCGAGGCGGGCGGCCAGGCGGAGGGCGACGGCGACGTTCGTGCCACCCGAAATGCCGGTGAGGAGCCCTTCCTCGGCGGCCAGGCGGCGGGCGGTGGCGAGGGCCTCCTCGTCGCCGACGAGGGCGATCTCGTCAATGACCGAGGCATCGAGGATCGAGGGGACGATGCCGTCACCGATACCCATTTGCAGGTGGGTGCCGATCGTGCCGCCCGACAGAATGGCGGCGTCCTCGGGCTCAATGGCGACAACGAGCGTTGCGGGGTTTGCCTTTTTCAGAACGCGGGCGATGCCGGTCAGCGTGCCGCCTGTGCCGATGCCCGAGCAGAAGGCGTCGATCGGGCCGCCGGCATCGCGGAGGATCTCGGCGGCGGTGGCGTTCTCATGGATCTTGGGGTTCTCGGGGTTATCGAACTGTGCGGGGACAAAGACGCGAGGATCGGCCGCGGCCATCGCA
This sequence comes from Eubacteriales bacterium, assembly GCA_045631785.1. Lineage (GTDB taxonomy): Bacteria > Bacillota > Clostridia > Oscillospirales > CAG-272 > UBA1740. The sequence continues at coordinate 787 of JAZQVJ010000148.1, read as the reverse complement.
TCGACGGTTTCCTGACATTCGCGGATGGCCTTGCCGATGTCGCCCCCGTCGTGGACGAGGCGCACCTCGGCGCCGTACTGCTCGACAAGACGGCGGCGCTCAACGCTGACCGAATCGGGCATGACGATCACGGTGCGGTAGCCGAGGACGGCGCCGCAGAGGGCAAGGCCGATGCCCTGGTTGCCGCTGGTGGCCTCGACCACGATAGAGTCGGGTGTCAGCTTGCCGTCACGCGCGGCGGCCGTGAGCATGGCGTACGCCGTGCGGGTTTTGATCGAGCCGCCGACGTTCAGTGCCTCGTATTTCACCAGGATCTCGGCGCTGCCCTCGGGCACGATCTTTTGAAGGCGCACAAGGGGGGTGTTGCCGATGGCTTCAAGAATATTGTTGTAACGCATGGTTTCCTCGCAATGTTTTGTTTACAAAGTTGGGTTTTTGGCGGGCATGTATCGGGGAACGAGGGCGGTGCGGCCGGGGGGCGGTGCCGCGGAGGGGCACTTCCCTGCTGTCGCCCCTTGAGGGGTTGGCTTCCTCAATAAAATTATTATATAACCGCCGGCGGAAAAAGTCAATGGATTTTTGAGAAGGGAGGGCTTAGCAGAGGGGGCGAGGGCCCTCTCCGTCGCCTACGGCGACACCGTCTCGCTGCGGCTCGGTCACGCTCGGGCTCTGACAGTCCCCCGGACTGTCATTCACTCCCCTCACGCCGCTTCGCTACCCGGAGGGGGAGGCTTGTAATGGTAACACCTTCGCGGGGCGGAGGGGGAGGCTTGGTTAGCCGGAGGGG
>JAZQVJ010000147.1:0-2260 GCA_045631785.1 Eubacteriales bacterium | reverse complement strand
GAGCCCTACCGCGAGCTGGTATTCGGCGACGTCACGGTGCCTTACCTTATGAATTATTACGACGATACCCTCGTCTGCTACTCGTACTCAAAGGCCCTTTCGCTCCCCGGCGAGCGCATTGGCTACATCGCCGTCAGCCCGCGCATGACCGAGGGGCGCAGCGTCTATCTCGCCGTTTGCGGGGCGGGGCGCTCGCTCGGCTTCGTATGTGCGCCGAGCCTTTTCCAGCAGGTCATCAAGCATACGGCAGATGCCAAGGTGGACGTGGGTATTTACAAGAAGAACCGCGATCTGCTTTATGAGAGCCTGACCGAATACGGCTATGAATGTGTGAGGCCGGACGGCGCCTTTTACCTTTTTGTGAAGGCGCTTGAGCCCGATGCCTATGCCTTCTACGAGAGGGCCAAGGCCCGCGAGCTCCTGGTCGTCCCCTGTGACGACTTTGGCGTTCCCGGCTACGTGCGTATTGCCTACTGCGTCGATCACGATCGCATCGTCCGTGCGCTGCCCGCCTTCCGTGCTTTGGCCGAGGAATACCGGGCAAAAAAAGCAAGGTGACGTGTTGCCGGCACAATAAGAATAAGAGGAGGGCTGCTATGGCGCTCCTCTTTTTTCGACAAAAGGAAAAAACTTTGAAAACCCCCTTGACAAACCCGCGGGGCTGTGCTATACTTTGAACATATTTCCGATGAAGCTCCCGGAATCCCATGAGGAAACCGGTTGTTGAGGACGCTCCCGAGAAGCTCTGCTGCGGGCAGAGTGCCGAAGGTGAAAGGCTATGGCCGAATCTCTCAGGCAAAAGGAAGGAGTAGAAAAAGCATCCCTTAGGGTGCCGCCTTGTGAGCTGTCGGTGACGGCTCTTTTTTGTTTTTCATTACATTTCATTATATGGAGGTCTGCCGTGGAAGCTCTTTTGAAGATCGTCGGTACAATCAATCTCTACCTTTCGGACTACATTCTCCTTATCCTGCTCATCGGAGTGGGGCTGTACTTCACCATTCGCACTCGCTTCGTGCAGGTGCGCTGCTTCGGTGAGGGGTGGCGCCGTATGTTCGCCCGCAATCAGAAGGGCGAGGGGGGCACGCTTTCGCCCTTCCAGGCCGTCACGACCGCCATTGCCGCACAGGTCGGCACGGGGAACATCGTCGGCGCTTGCGGTGCCATCCTGATCGGCGGCCCCGGGGCCATCTTCTGGATGTGGATCATTGCCTTCTTTGGGATGGCGACCATCTATGCCGAGGCGGTGCTAGCACAAAAAACGCGCGTTGTCGCGGAGGACGGCACGGTCAGCGGTGGGCCCGTGTATTATATCCGCACGGCCTTTAAGGGCCGCTTTGGGCGCTTCCTCGCCGGCTTCTTCTCGGTAGCGGCCATCCTTGCCCTCGGCTTCATGGGGGCTATGGTGCAATCGAACTCGATCGGCTCAACCACCGAGACCGCCTTTGGCATTCCCTCGTGGGTGATGGGGATCGCCGTGGCTGCGATCATCGGCGTGATCCTCCTTGGCGGTGTCAAGCGCATTGGCGCTGTCACCGAGATGCTGGTTCCCATAATGGCTATCCTCTATATCCTCGGCGGTCTTATTCTGCTCTTTTGCCGCATCAGCTACCTGCCTGAGGCCATTGGCATGATCTTCAAGTACGCCTTTGTCCCGAACGCCCTGCTCGGCGGCAGCATCGGCTACGCCATCAAGACGGCCATCACGCAAGGAGCAAAGCGCGGCCTCTTCTCTAACGAGGCCGGTATGGGCTCCACGCCCCACGCGCATGCACTCGCGAACGTGGAGGATCCTCACGACCAGGGAGTGACGGCGATGATCGGTGTCTTTATTGACACCTTTATCGTTCTGACCATGACCGCCCTTACCGTGATCGTCACCCTGTACGCAGGGGACGGCCCCCTTGCCGCCACGGGCGCTGCCGAGGGCATCAGTAAGGCGAACATGTCCCAGCTCGCCTTTGGCTCGGTCTTTGGCGATACGCTCGGCAACATCTTTATTGCTGTGTGCCTGTTCTTCTTTGCCTTTTCGACCATTCTCGGCTGGAACCTTTTTGGCAAGATCAACGTTGAGTATCTCTTTGGCAAGCGCGCGCTCCCCTTCTACTACGCGATCTCGCTTGTCTTTATCGTGCTTGGCTCCTTCCTCTCGAACGATCTCGTGTGGGAGCTGACCGATATGTTCAATCAGCTGATGGTCCTGCCGAACGTCATTGCCATGGTGGCGCTCGGCGCGCTGGTCGTCGGCAGGCGCGGCAAGAGC
>JAZQVJ010000146.1:0-1410 GCA_045631785.1 Eubacteriales bacterium | reverse complement strand
TATCGGCGAGGACGGGGACGAGGGGGAGCTCGATCTCGGAAAGGACACGGTCGGTGCCTGCTTCACGGAGCCTTTCCCCAAGGAGGGCGGCAAGGGATAGGAGCGCGCTTGCGGTGGGGGTATCCTCGGGGAGGTCGCGGCCAAGATAGGAGGCGATGAGCGCGCGCTCGCTGCTGTGGCCGGCGGATGAGTTTTCAACATACGCGGCGAGCATCACGTCGTAGGGGGGAGTGGCCGGGCGGATCCCCTCGCGGCGCAAGCGGTGGTACCATGCCTTGGCGTCATAGACGGTAAGGGGACGAGAACGCGCGAACAGCGGAGCGAGGTCGGCTAAGGGGCCATGAAAGAGGAGCGTCGCGCTTTCGGTGGCAACGGCGACACCGCCGTCGATCGGGGAGAGGGCGATCTCGCCGTCAAGGGCGAGGACCGTAGCGGCATCGGCCTCGGTATAAGCGGTATCCTCTGCGGCATCCGCCTCGGCGCAATCGCAGATATTGTCGAGACCGAGGCGCGAGATCAGCTGAAAAAACTCGTATTTGATGCAAACGCGGTGCATCTCGTCGCGGTGCGGGCCGTGATAGGCAAGGTCGGCGAGCGAAGCGGTGATGGGCGCCTTGGTATCGATCGTGGCGAGGAAACGGGAGAGGGTGGCCATCTCGCGGTCGCGCAGGAGCTTCTCGCGGACACCCTTGGTGATCGAGGGGGAATCGATGCTCTCGTACACGCCGTCCAGCGTGCCGAATTCGGCGATCAGCTTATGGGCGGTCTTTTCTCCGATGCCGGCAACGCCCGGGATGTTGTCCGAGGAGTCGCCCATCAGGGCCTTGGCCTCGATAAGCCCCGAGGGGGGAAAGCCGTATTTTTGGAAGAAAAGCTCGCGGTCGTAGCAGAGGGTTTCCTTGGTGCCGATCAAGAGGACGCGGATGCGGTCGTCGATCAGCTGGAGCAGGTCACGGTCCCCCGTCAAAATATAGGCAAAAACGTCATCCTCGGTATGAGCAAGCTGTGCAAGGGTACCTTGGAGATCGTCGGCCTCGTAGCCGGGAAGCTCAAGCACGGGGATGCCCATGGCAAAAAGACATTCCTTGGCGTAGGGGAATTGCTCGCGGAGCTCGTCCGGGGCGGGCTTGCGGTTGGCCTTATACGCCTCGTAGACCTTCTTGCGGAAGGTGGGGGCGGGGAGATCAAAGGTGACGGCCGCATAGTCGGGGTGCAGGGCATCGATGTGCTTTTGCAGGATCGAGAGCATTCCGTAGACCGCGTTGGTGTTCATTCCGTCCCGCGTTGTGAGGGGGCGGATGCCGTAGAAGGCGCGGTTCAGGGTGCTGTTGCCGTCAACGATCAGAAGCTTCTTCATCTTGCATCTCCTCGGATTCCTCGGGGATATCCTCGTCGTCGGCCTCGTCGGCG
>JAZQVJ010000145.1:0-5657 GCA_045631785.1 Eubacteriales bacterium | reverse complement strand
GCCGCCAAGCCCGATGCGACCGAACCCCGCAATGCTGAAAAGGCCGAGGCCCAGCGCCAGCGTGCCGACGAGCTTGCTCGTATTGAAGCGGCTAAGGCCGATGCCAAGGAGGCGGTGCAGAGCGTGCAGGCTGCCAAGCGTGCCGCCAAGGCCGATGCCTTTGAGGCTCGTACTGCGGCCCGTGCCGAGCTTGAGCAGAAGCGCGCCGAGGAGATCATCCGCGTTGAGGCTGCCAAGGTAGAGAAGCGCCGTGCCGATGCCGCTGTCAAGGCGGCTCGCAGGAGTGCTGCGACCGAGAGCAAGGCGCAGGCCAAGGAGGAGGCTAAGGCGAAGCAGGTTGCCAAGCGTGCCGCCAAGGCCGATGCCCTTGAGGTCCGCACCTCCGCCCGTGCCGAGTCGGAGCAGAAGCGTGCCGAGGAGATCGCCCGCGTTGAGGCCGCCAAGGTAGAGAAGCGTCGCGCGGATGCCTCCGTTAAGGCTGCACGCAAGAACGCCGCGGCCGAGAGCAAGGCACAGGCCAGAGAAGCGGCGGAGAATAAGCGTGCCGCTAAGCAGGCCGTCCTTGAAAGCAAGCGTAATTTTGAGGCGAATGTAGCCATCGACCGCCGTGATGCCGGTCGTGCGGCCAATGAGGAGCGTCAGGCTATTGCCAGGCGGTCCTTTGAGAGTCGCGTTGAGTCGATGCGTCAGAATAGCGACCTTCAGCTCGCTAAGAAGAGCGAGAAGGAAACGATGCGCCGTGAGCGCATTGATATTGCCGAGCGCGAAGCCGCTGCTCGCAAGCAGGTTAAGAGTGAGCGTTCTCTTGCCAAAACATTGCACAAGGAAGAAAAAAAGGCGGCAAAGCAGCGCCGTGTCGAGGCTGCCGTTGTGGCCGAGGAGAAGCGCGCCGAGAACCGTCTGAACGATCAGCGTATCGCTCTTGAGCGCGCTCAGATGAAGCAGCGTGTCGCCGCCGATGAGAAGGTGCAGGCCACCCGTCTTACCGGCGAGCTTCGCAACGCCAAGAAATCTGCCGCCGAGAATCTGAAGCAGACCCGTGCTATGCTCAGTGCCGAGGCAGAGGAAGCGCGCCGTGAAAATCTCCAGCTGAAAAAGGCTGTTGAAGAGAAAAAGTTCGAGAACGCCCTGAACGCAAAGCAGGATGCGGCCGACCGTAAGGCTCGCAAGCTGCGTGAGGCTGATATTCGCCGCGTTGCCGCCAAGCAGCAGGCGATCCGCCAGAGCGCTACCAAGAAGCTTGGTCAGATCGAATACAAATCCGCCGCCGCCAATGTTGATGCGGAAACGGCCGAGACTCGCCGCAAGGCCCAGGCTGCCGAGCGCGAGATGCAGGAGCGCATCCGCGTTGAGAAGGCAAAGGCCCGCGAGGAGGCCGCCGCCGAGCGCCTTGAGCGCCAGGCCGCACGCACCGAGGAGCGCATTCGCTCTGAGCGTGCGAGCAGCAAGGCAAAGGTCGCCAAGCGTGTTGCCGGGGAAAAGGAAAAACAGAACCGCATCCTTCTTAAGGAGGAAGCTAAGGCATCTCTCCGCGAGAATAACGAGCTGAAGAAGCAGGTGCGCGATACGATCGCCGACAACCGCGCTATCGCCACGAGAGAAGAGGCGGACGAGTATGTCCATCGCCGCAGCCTCACCACTCAGCAGCGTGTCGCTTCCAAAGAGTCCAGCCTGCGTACGCGTGCCGCACGCAAGGTCGGCGAGCTCGAGTACAAGACCGCGATGATGGCCCCCGAGATCGTCGATACCCGTGTTTCCGTCATCAAGGCTCGCGAGAATTACGAGCGTGCCGAATCCGAGGAAAAGCTGGCAATGCGTGATGCCTCCCGTGCCGGGAGAGTCGCCGAGGTAGAGGAATTGGCCGAGCGCCGCGCCCAGGACGTCCGTATTTCCGGCGATCTGAAGGCTGCCAAGAAATCGGCCGATGCCAAGGTTGCCGCTACTCGTAAGATCGCCCGCACGGATGTTAAGCTTGCCAAGCATCAGAACGACGATCTCGCCGAGGAGCTGGATGATAAGCAGAGTGATCTTCGCATGCTCGACAAGCAGGCCTCTGCCGACCATCGTGCGCGTCAGCGCCGTTCCGGCGATATCCAACGCGCCGCCAGCACCAAAAATGCCACTACCGGACGCGAGCTTAAGAAGCTCGGTGCCGCCGAGCGCCGTGCCGCCAAGAATCTCTCGGGGGAAGCCGCCGAGATCCGCGCCCGGGCCTTTGCCGTCGAGCAGGATGATATGAAGCAGCGTGGCGTTGATAACCTGCAGCTTCGTGATGCCAAGGCGGAGAAGAAGCTTATTCAGCAGAATGTGAAGGCGGAAAAACGTAGCCATGCTATGAATTCCGACGGTCAACTCTCGCTGGCAAAATCCTCCGCAAACATTGAGCGCAAGAACGCTCGCTTGGTGCTGAAGGAGGCCAAAAAGCTTCCTCATACCGAGCTCCATAGCTTTACCATGAAAAAGGATGCCGAGGAGCCTTCGCGCGTTGCTGCGGAGGATTCTTTAGGGGCGTCCCGTGTAGAGCGCACCGAAGCCAAAAATGCCGTTCGTAACTCCTCGGCTCGCGCCTCGGATAGCGTCGCCGTGAGAATGGCTCGAGCCAATGCGAGACTCAATAAGGTCGACCCTGTGGTCGATTTTGATGAAAAACCGACCGATGCAGTGCTTGAAGCCAATCGTCAGAAGACCGACCTCAAGCTCGAGCGCCGCCGTGTCAAGGATACTCGCCGCGCCGAGTCGAAGGCTCAGGCTGCTCGTCTGCGCGCTACCAAAAAGCGCGGTCAGATCGAAATTGACTCCGCACAGTACAACTACGACGTAGTGGAAGCACGTAGCATGGCCAAGCTTGCCAAGCGTAACAAGGCCAAGCTGAAGAGCGAGAATGATCTTAGAGACCGCGAGAACATCGTTGATAGGCGCCTCGTAAATATCAATAGAGAAAGCGATCGCCGTTCGCAGCTGCTCCGCCTCGGTGGCGCTCTTAATGCTACCAAAAAGGCCGGCGACCAGCAGGTTCGCAGAAATCGCCGTCTCGCGAGAGCCGATGCTCGCATCACTCTCCATCAGAACGATGATCTTAGGAATCTTGCAATCGAAAAGCGGAACGATGCTCGTCTGCTTGACAGAATGGACTACGGCGAGCGCCGCAACCTTAAGATCCGTGCCCGTGACGTCGAGGGTGCCGTTGTCAGACGCAACATCAGAGACCGTCATGAGATCCATAAGCTCGGCTACGTTGAGAAGCGCGCGGCCGCCAAGACTCTTTCTGATAATGCGACCGCGGCCCGTTCTCTGAATTTTGCCACGAGATCTGCCATGATCCAGAAGCGTGGGGAAGAGAAGGTTGAGAGGCGTGATGCCCGCACGGCACGCGCTCTTGCCCGCCGCAACGCCCGTGCCGATATGCGTCAACACACGCTTTACGGTGTTGGCCAGATCGCCATTGCCAAAAAGGCAGACAGACAGCAAAGGCGTCTGACTCGCAGACTGCTGCATCAGGCTTACCGTCTCCCCAATGGCTCGACCACTGAGGTGAATGTCATTGAGCGTACGCCGTACGCCAACCGTTTGGCCGGCAAGTCGATCACTCTGCCTTCCTCGCAGAGACTTCCGATGAGAGAGGGCGCGACTAATCTTTACGCGCATACTCAGACTCTCGGTCGTTCGGCCATTAAGCGCGCAAGACCTCTCGGCGTTTCTACCGAGACCGGCTCGCCCTTCGTTGATACTCCCATTGTCGGTTCGCCCATTGTGGCCACCAATGCCAATGGCTCTCCCGTAATCGCTTCCTCTAATAATGAAACGGCGTACGTGGGAACCTCGGTCGTCGGTGTTCCCGTTGTCGGCACGACGATGGACGGCGGTGTTGCTGCCGGCAATCCTGTCATCGCCTCTGTGACTGCGGGTGCCGCTATTCCCGGCGGCGCAACGCCTATCGCGGGTGGTATTGCCCCCGTTCCCGGCGTCGGTGCCACTCCCGTTGTTATCGGCGATGCTTCGGGCGTTAACATGATCGGCGCCCCCGTTTCGGGTGGTATTGCCCCCGTCGTCGGTACTCCTATCCCCGGCTCTGCCGCCATCGGCGATCCCGTGGTCGGTGCCTCGGTTGTGGGCGGCTCCTCCGGCAAGCGTTCTGTTCTTCTCGGTAGCGAAAGCGTTGCCGCGAGAACCGTTCGAGCGCTGAACCGCGTGAAGGAAGCCGACCCTGTCCTTGAAATAGAGGAAAGACCTTCGGATATCCGCACCCGCGCCAAGGCTGAAAGAGTCGATCGCCGTATCGAGCGCCGCCGCGTGAAGGATGCCCGTCGTGTCGAGGCCAAGAAGCAGGCATCTCGCCTGCGCGCCGTAAGGCGTCGTGGTCGCATTGAGCGTAACAGCGCCAAAAATGAGTTCGATGCGATTGAATCGCGCAATATGGTTAGGGCCGCACGCCGCAACCGCACCAAGCTGAATAACGAAGCGCTTCTCAGAAGACGCGACAATTACGCAGATAGAAGCCTCGTACGTATTGATAAGGTAAGCGATCGCCGTTCGCAGCTTGTCCGCCTTGACAAGGCTCTTGTTGCCAATAAGATTGCTGCCAATCAGCAGGTTCGCAGAAACCGTCGTCTTGCAAGAGCCGATGCTCGCATCATTCTGCACCGGAACGACGAGTTGAGAAACCAGGCCATAGAGAAACGTTTCGATGCCGATCTCCTTGACCGTATCGAGCGCGGCGAACGCCGCAACATTACGGCTCGCGCCCGTGATGTTGACCCCGCCACTGCTAAGAGATACGCCGTTGACAACCGTGAGATTAAGGCTCTCGGCAAGGTCGAAAAGCGCACCGCTAAGAACACTCTCTCCGAGACCGCTTCCGAGGCTCGTACCCAAAGGCTTGCTGCCGACGTTAAGTACCAACAGAAGCTTGGCGCCGAGAAGCTCCAGGTCAGCGATGCCAAGTCGGCAGGGCGCCTTGCTACGGTAAACGCTAAGTCGGAGCTCCGTCTCCGCGAGGTTCTTGCCGACGGTGATTACAAGGTCGCAAAGAAGGCAGCTCGCGTTCAGCTTTCGAACGCGAAATCTCTCGCCAAAGAGAAGAAGGGCCTCGCCGCAGTCGAATCGCTCGACGGGCGCAAGGAGGTCTTTGAAACCAAATATGAGGCCAGCCGTGCCAAGAGTGCCCTCAGAACCGAGAAAAAGCTCGAGGCGGCCCGTATGGATGCCGCGAAGAAGCTTGGTGCTGCCGAACTTAGGTCGGCCAAGTCCGATGCCTCGGTCGTCGAAACGCGCCTGAAGGCCACGAATGTTGCCCGTAACGATCTGAGCCTTGAAAATGCAACGGTGCTCAATAAGCGCACCGCTGCCATCGAGGAATCGCTCCAGCGCGTCCGGGCTACGGGAGAGCGCCGTGTGCAGCTTCTCCGTGGCGAAGGCGAGATCAAGGCCGCCGAGAGGCTTGCCGCCGCTAATATCAAGAACACCCGCGCCCTCGCCAAGGCAAACGCCAAGGTCGTGTTGCATGAGGGGGATGCTTCCGAGCTTGAAACTCTCGTTAAGAAGAACGAGAGCCGAGTCCTTGATAAGAATTACAAGGCCGGCCGCAAGCTGCAGAAGATCCGTTCGGCCAGCGCCCTGACGGTCGCCGACAAGACCAACGCCTCGGATAAGCACGAGGT
>JAZQVJ010000144.1:0-1078 GCA_045631785.1 Eubacteriales bacterium | reverse complement strand
ACGACATGGCTACGATCCGACTTGTCACCCCTCCTTTCCCTCGGGCTCGAGGAGAAGGATCGAGACACCGGTCATCCTACCGTACTGGGTCTGCTTGAGGACGGTGACTCGCTCGGCGATCTCGGGCACCGACGCGGCGTCGCTCGCCTCGGAGGATTCGCAGACGAAGATACAGCCGGGCGCGGCGAGCCCCGATTCGATACAGCGCTTGACGGCGTCGGTCGCGGCGCCGCTCGCATAGGGGGGATCGATAAAGATGAGGTCGAAGGTATACTTGCCCTTCGCCTTGCGGATATAGTTGCGGTAGTCGCTGACAAGGGTGCGCGAGCGGTCTCCGAAGCGGCATTTTTCGATGTTGGTCTTGACGATATCCATCGCCTCTGCCGACGAATCGACGAACATTGCGCTCGCCGCCCCTCTCGAGAGCGCCTCAAGCCCCATCTGTCCGCTTCCCGCGAAAAGATCGAGCACGGTGCGACCCTCTATATTGAACTGTATGCTTGAAAAGACCGCCTGCTTTACGCGCTCGGAGGTCGGTCGGGTCGCCTCTCCCTCAAGGGTGGCAAGCCGCACGCCGCGTGCGCTTCCGGTCACTATTCTCATCATGGCCTTGGATTTCCTTTCTTGTTTCGTGTCTTGCCTTTTGGTTTTTGCGCTTTATAAATGCCATTTGCTTTGCCTTCGTATTAGTGTGCTTTCTAAAATCTTTTCTAAATCTTGAGATGCTCCTCAAAATCGATTATTACATCATTATCTGCTTTAGCAGCGAGGAATTACAAACAAATTTTTAAAGTTGGACTTGGACAAGCCTTCCCCTTGAGGGCATGGTGTCACGGGAACGCAAGGCGTGACCGAGCCGGATGAGGTGTAGCCGTCGCAGACGGCGTTACTTTTCACGGATGCTCCGCATCCTACACCTCATCCGCCTCGCGATTGCTCGGCACCTTCCCCTCAAGGGGAAGGCTTATCGATGCCGATGCTTTCACTGCGCTTTTCGTATTTCTCTTTGATCTCCTCCGCGATCTCGCGCGACACTCCGCCGCGTTTCATTATCTCGTCGATCTCCGCCTCGCCGAGC
>JAZQVJ010000143.1:0-3916 GCA_045631785.1 Eubacteriales bacterium | reverse complement strand
AGGATATCGTCAACGAGCCCTTTATTCTGACCGAGTACGGGCAGGGCTATCGCCGTGTTTTCGACAAGGAGTTGGCCAAGAGATCCTTGGAGATCACCCCCGTCCTTGAGATCGGGAGGACCGACATTATTACCCATATCCTCGCCCAAAGCGATATGATCTCGTATCTGCCGGATTTCGTTACACGCCCCTTGGTCAAGGCGGGGGAGCTATGCTATCTTGACATTGTCGATATGAATATTGATGTCTGGAAGCAGCTGATCTATCATAGGAACAAATGGATGTCAAAGAGCCTTAGGACCTTTATCGAATATATCAAGGCCTCCGAGTTTTCAAGCTGAATTCCAAGGGGCTTTTCGGAAATTGACAGCCGTACCGCAAAGGGCGGCGATGCTTTGTTGCTTTTTCTCCCCGATTGTGATATAATGGGGAAAAATCGGATAAGGAGCCGACCATGCCTTTTCTTCCACTCACCGCGCAGGAAATGCGCGCGCGCGGCTGGGACCGCCCCGACATCGTTTTGGTGACGGGAGATGCCTACGTTGACCACCCCTCCTTTGGAACCGCGATCATCTCGCGCGTTCTGGAGCATGAGGGCTTTTCGGTCTCGATCCTGGCACAGCCTCAGGGGGATGACGACTATCGGCGCTTCGGCACGCCGCGCCTCGGCTTCTTCGTTAACGGTGGGAACATCGACTCCATGGTCGCGCATTACACCGCGGCGAAAAAACGCCGCAGTGACGATGCCTATACTCCCGGCGGCCGGGCGGGGCGCCGCCCCGACCGCGCCGTGATCGTGTATTGTCGCGCCCTGCGTCGCCTGTTCGGTGACGTTCCGATCGCCATCGGCGGTCTTGAGGCCTCTCTGCGCCGCTTTGCCCATTACGACTATTGGAGCGACAGCGTTCGCCCCTCGATCCTTTTAGAATCGGGGGCCGACCTTCTGATGTACGGGATGGGTGAGCGCCATGCCGTCGAGATCGCGCGCCGCCTTTCAGCCGGGGAAGCGATCGGTGAGCTCACCGACATCCTCGGCACCGCGTACCTTGCCCCCACCGCGGAGTATACGCCGCCCGAGGGCGCCGTTATCTGTCCCTCCTTTGCCGAGGTATCGGCAAACACGGCCGAGGGGCGCCTGGCCTATGCCAATGCCTGTCGCTATCAGCAGGAGGAGCACGATGCACAGCGCGGCCACACGCTTGTTCAGGGGCACGGTGAGCTCACCGTCGTTCAGAATCCCCCCTCGCCCCCTCTCTCAACTCCCGAGATGGATGCCGTTTACGCTTTGCCGTTCGAGCGCACCTATCACCCCTCTTATGAGGCGATGGGGGGTGTTCCCGGCATCGAGGAGGTCAAATTTTCGATCATTCATAACCGCGGCTGCTACGGCGCCTGTAATTTCTGCTCGCTTGCCTATCACCAGGGGCGAAGGATCAGCACGCGCAGCCATGAGTCGGTCATTGAGGAGGCTCGCACCATTGCGAAAATGCCCGATTTCAAAGGGTATATCCACGATGTGGGCGGCCCGACCGCCAATTTTCGCGCTCCCTCGTGCAGAAAGCAGGAGAAGGCGGGCCTTTGCCCCGACAAAAAGTGCCTCGCCCCTGCCGTGTGTCCCACCGTGCGCGTCGACCACTCGGATTACCTATCGCTCTTACGCAAGCTGCGCGCCATCCCCGGCGTCAAGCGCGTCTTTATTCGCTCCGGCATCCGGTTTGATTATCTCCTCGCCGATGAGGATGAGAGCTTCTTTAAGGAGCTCGTCCGCCATCACATCAGCGGTCAGCTGAAGGTCGCGCCCGAGCATTGCTCACCATCGGTGCTCAAGCGCATGGGCAAGCCTCCCATCGAAACCTACAATCGTTTCAAAAAGCGTTTTTACGAGCTCACCGAGAGCATGGGGAAGCGCCAATATCTCGTCCCCTACCTGATGTCCTCGCATCCCGGCAGCACGGCTACCGATGCTGTCGAGCTGGCCATCTTCCTGAAGCGAGAGGGCATGCGCCCCGAGCAGGTGCAGGATTTCTATCCTACCCCCGGCACAGTTTCGACCTGTATGTTCTATACCGGCCTTGATCCCTACACGCTGGAGAGGGTGTATGTCCCGAGGACGGCGGAGGAAAAGGCCGAGCAACGGGCGCTTCTTCAATATTTCCGCCCCGAGAACCACGCCAAGGTCCGCGCCGCCCTGCGTCGCGCAGGACGCGAAGACCTCATCGGATCGGGCAAGGAGTGCCTGGTTCCCTCCGATCGGCGCCCCCCTCTCTTTGAGGCAAGGAGGAGGGGCGGCGGCCGCCCCTCACCGCGCGGCGCATCGGCGCCGAAGCATCACGGCGCTGACCGTGGCTCGGCTCGGAGGAAGCGGCGGTAGTCCCTCACCGCAAAGCCCCCAAAAGACAAAAAACAGGGAGCAAAGCTTCCCGTTTTTTGGCCTCTTAGAGATATTCGCGGATATCCGACGCGAGGCGCTCCTCAATGGCGATCAGCCGCTTGGCGATGTCCTTGGCACGCTCCTCGGCCGCCTCATACTGGTTAAGGTAACGCGAGAGCGACTTGACACCCATATCGCATCCGTCTGTCATCAAGGAGGCCACCGTCTTATCCGAGTCGTTGAGGCCGAGCTTTACGTTCGTCTTCATCCAAGACATTCCCTTGGCAATGGCGTTCGGCTCCTTGCCCTCGTCGCCGTACTCCTTGAGCAGAGCGTCGATCTCAAGGCCGAGCTTGTCGTGCTCGTGCTTCGAGTTCATGAGCTTTTCCTTGAAGCACTTGTCGCTCACGTACTTCTCCACGTCGCCGATCGAGGCGACTCCCATCTTGACACCTGCATCGCATTCGCGCAGGAGCTTTATCGTATCCGGTTCAATCATGTTACTTCTCCCTTCCTTTTTTTACAGTATGAAGCAAGTCGCGGTAAACTATACAAAAAACGAGGCCTACGCCTCGTTTTTTATATTTAATTCCGTTTTAAGAGCCGTTCGGCGCGAGGGAAGCGCGGCGTCGGGACAAAGATACGGTCGATGAGCTTACCGGCATAGCGGATCAGGGGCGAGTTGATGGCGGTCGTTACCAAGGTCCCAAGGCCGATGCTGTGGAAGGAGGAGTACCCGATCGTCATAAAGCCGAAGGAACCGATGTCACCAAAGAGGGTGAGCGCCAGGGTGATGGAGATCACAAGAAGGGTGATGTCAAAGACCCATTTGGTCTTGTTGAGGTTAAGGTGAAAGCGATCGGCAAGCTCGGCCACAAAGAGCTCATATACCTGCAAGGGGAGATAGGTGCGGAAGAAGCAGGCGACCCCCAGCGCGGTAATGCCGTCCCCTACGAGCAGCAATACCCAACGGAGCCATACGGCGTGAAGCTCCATATCCCGAAGCAGCCAAAGGAAAAAATTGAGAGCATAGCCGTAGATCACCCCGACCGCGAAGGCCGGAAGATAGCGCCAGTTGAAGCGGCGCACGACGAGGCAGAGCAAAAGGAGCATCAGCCCCTGCACGAGGTACTCGGTCACTCCAACACTGAAAAAGGAAGAGAAGGGAAGCAGGGCCTCTGATAGCACAAAGGCCGGTGCCGCGATCATGGAAACACCAAGGTCCGCCTTGCTGCAGATCGCCACCCCAAGGGCGACAAAAAGAATACCGAGGAGCCAAAGCAGCTCGGACGAGCGCTGGATTTTTTTCATGTGTCATCCTTTCTCGTTGGTAGGTTGCCTTGCTATTATAGCATATGCCGGGGGATTTTACAAGAGAATTTCATGCGGAGCATCGCCGTGTCATAAATGGGAGGGATTATGTCGCGTGCGCGCCATGACGTTTCGCCGCGCCGCCGAAAAGCCGAGTGGATTTCGGCTTTTCTCCGTGGCTCGGCCAGTCGCGGCTCTGACGGTCCTCCGGACCGTCATTCACTACCGATCCCC
>JAZQVJ010000142.1:0-4781 GCA_045631785.1 Eubacteriales bacterium | reverse complement strand
TTTATAAAAAGGAATAAAAAACGCGCCGCAAAATGGGCGGCGCGTTCGGGGATATGCAATTCCGTGCGCGGATCAAGCCAGGATCAGGCTACCGAAGAACTCGGGGCGGTGATAGTCGGGCGCGGGAACGATGACGGGATTCCACGTGGAATAGTGGGGAGTAACGGTGAGATCGCCGCACTTGTAGAGATTGGCGCGCATTTCGGCACCGTGCGAGCCAAAATAACGATCAAGGAAGGTATAAGGAACATGGAAGGTCACAGACCAACCCTTCCCGAAGGTGATGGCGGTTTCTATGACGAGCCCTTCATCGGAAATATCAAGATGGGTGCGGTTGTGGCGCCCCTCCCCCAGTCCCACATGCGTGACACCGAAGGGATTGATCTCGATATTGACGTATCTTTCGTCCTTCAGGTTAGGCGTCAGAAAGAACTCCATGCAGCTATCCTCACAGATCTCCTCGTTGCAGACCGTATGGGTAGCGCGGAGGGGCCACTCGGTGGTTTCCATACGCACGGTAAGGCCCTCGGGGGAATGGATAAGCTGTGCCTTGGTCACATAGGGGGAGGGACAATCGTCCTGCCATACGTAATCGAGCGTGACAGAGGGCACGGTGCTCCACGCGGAGTCGGCCGAGGAGAGGGGGGCCGGCATCCTTTTGACGATATACTCTTTCATGCTATACCTCATTCTTTATTCTTTTTCGTGCGAAGCGGTTCGCGTGAGCCATCCGGGCGTTGGATCACGGTTCCGTCCAGCATACCGCGCAAAGACGCGCGGTAGGAGGCAATGTATTCCTCGCGGAGCGCCTTCTGCTCAAGGAGCTCCTCCTCGCTGAGGGCGGCTTGCTTACTCTTCCTTGCCAGCTCGTTGATCCTGGCGATCTTTGCCGCATCCATCAGAACACGTACTGGAGAAGGATAAAGAGGACGAAGGCGGCCCCAAGGCACCCGAGGGCCAGATAGAGCGAGAGGTTCGAGGCGCGGTTGGAAGCAAGAGGCGCGACGACCGGCTGCTCCTCGACCTCCTCCTCGGTCTCGAAGGCATCCTCCACGGAAAGGGGGGCGTCCTCATGGCGAACAAGACGAACCAGCTCATCGGCGATCATCGGGCTCTCGACTTCGATCTCGCGGAGGGCGGCGATCGCCTCGTCACGCTCGGGCGAATCGGGCGTTCCCGCGATCTTATCAACGATCACGGCACATTCGGGGCAAAGAACACACGCCTCCCCCGCGCCGTCAAACATCAGGATCGGGGCGTTCTCGTCCTCAAAGCTCCTCAAGCAAACACAACAGGTAGACATCCGTTGCTCCTTATTTTTTCTTAGCCGAGTGAGTAAGGGGATAGGGACCGATGTTACGGCTTTTATGCACCCTCCATTCGGCACTCGCTCAGCCACCTTTCATTATACCCCGACGAGGGAATTTTGTCAATTCTCTTTTGGGAAGTCTTGAAAAAAGCAAGGCAGCGTGGTATAATGTCACAAGAAAGGAGGAAGGCCCATGACCGCAAAGAAGTCACCCCCCGCACATTGCGACAGCTGTATTCACCATGCCTACGACGAGGAAATGCTATCGTACTATTGCGATCTTATGCTTGACGAAGACGAGATCGCGCGCTATTCCTTCTCTCCCCTTTTGCGCTGCCCCTTTTATCAGTTCAACGACGAATATATCAATGTGAGGAAGCAGATTTGAAGGCCGCATCCGCTTTGCAACGAGTTTGGTAGCCAGGCTTGCCGCCACGGCGGAGCGAGGTGCGATTTTAGCCCACAAGAAAAACGCCCCGAGGGGCGTTTTTCTTTTTCATTTGCTCTTATTGCTCAACAACCGCAGGGGTTGCAGAAAGCTGGAAGTAGGACGGGCCGCCCTGTTCGTGCTTGAGATACCAGGCATCGCGGCTGCCGTAGGAGGCCATATAGGTCTCAATGGCACCCTCAAACTTCTTCCAATCGGAATCCGGCACAAACGTCAGAGTCCCTTCTTGATACTTGTTGCCGCTGGGGACCACCGAGTCGTAATAGTAGCCGGGGGTGTCGGGAGTCTCAGTGGTATTCAGGGGGTTTTGAACCGTGTTAAGCGCTGTCAGGTCGTTGAACTGGAAGGCGAGGTAGAGGTATTCGCCTGCCGTAAGGGCCTCACCCTCGTGACGCTCGAAATCGGCTGTGCCGTAGCCCGTGAAGGACTCAGACTTCGCGGGGAAGGCGTACTCGAGGACGTAGGTCACGCCACCTTCGCCGTCCGGAACTCTCGTAGAGGCGAACTCAATGTCAGCGAAGTAGATCGACTTCTGATCATCCACGGCCGAGGGACGGACGTTCGGGCCGACGCGCGAGTTATTCGTGACTGCGTTGTAGGTGGGGTAGGTGTTCGATCCCACGATCTCGGGAGCCGCACGGCCACCGAAGTGATAATAGAACTCGATATTGTCGCTCACCCAGGGGTTAGGATAGCTGTCGTACGCCTCGTAGCGCAGGCAGTCCGTGGGGTCGTAGACCTCAATAGCAAGGTAGACGTAATCACAGTCCTCACCATCTCTTGCACCCCAGAGGGCGTAGACGGTGGCCTGGATCTTCGAGCCCTCCTCCTTCGGGCCGGCATTCGGAGCGTGCCAAACCTCAAGCAGCGGGATCTCGTACATAGGATCGACGATGTCATCACCAAGGAGGGTGTAACCGTAGACGGTGTAGCTCGGATCCCATCCCGTCTTATACGCCTGGTTTCTCGTCGAGAGATGAGCACTGACCTTATACTCCGGATCGATCACACCGTCGATGCGAATGTTATCCTTGCGGAGAACCTGGTTCGGGCTCTTAAAGACCTCGATAACACCGGTCTTACCGGCGAGAGAGGCTGCCGTGTAGTTTTCGCCCTCCTGAGCATAGTTCAGGGTAACCCTGTAATAGCCCTCGTCGGTGATCTTTCCACCCTCGACGGGAGTGCCGGTAGTAGCATCAGCCGACTCAAGCTTCTCAATGGTAGCACCCGAGATCGTAACTCCAAGCGGAAGATTACCGGTGGCAAACGCCTCGGCACCGGTTGCCGTGGCCGGATCATACTGCATATCGGGATGGTACAAAACCACAAGGCCGTCGTTAACGCCAAACGTGCTGGCGCGGTTAGCATCTCCGGGAACGATCTTAAAGGTAGCAGAAACAGGAGCAGGCAGGGTTGCGCCGGGGTAGTCATCCTGCGCGCCGTTCTGCCATGAGAACATCGCGGTGATCTTGTAGGTGCCGACGTTCGTAGGATAGGTGGTACCAAGATCTTCGATAAGGGCACCGGTTTCGGGATGGACCTGCTCGAATGTGTAGATAGCCTTCAGGAAGCCGGGCTTGGTGACGCCCACGTCACTGGAATCGAGAGCACGGCCGTCAAAGACGATCTCCGCCTTAAGGTTATTGTAATGGATCTTGTCAAGCTCCTCCTGGGGGATCCCAACAGCAGCCGTGGTAGTGACCGCTGTTGTGGTGGTCGTTGCAGCCGTCGTGGTATCGTCCTCACCGTTGCCGAAGTCACAGGACGCAACAATGGCAACCATAGCGAGAAGAGCCAGAACAAGCACGAGTAGTTTGAAGCTTTTTTTCATAGCACACTCCTTTTGGATAGAATTAGGACACGTTCCGGATAGAGATCCTAAGACCATTATAGCAGGTTTTTCTAAAAATGTGAACGCTTTTCGTAAAAATCCACAAAACAAATAATCGCTACTTTGTTTTTTTGTTCAAATAGCACAGAAAAAGAACCTGCCGCGTCCCATAGATGCGGCAGTTTCTTTCCCTTTGCATAAGAAAAACGCCCCGAGGGGCGTGTTTCTTATGCAGCTTGGATTACTGCGAAATCGCAAGCTCGTTCGAGAGCTGGAAGTAGGACGGGCCGCCCTGTTCGTGCATGAGGTACCGGGAATCGCAGCTGCCGTAGGAAGACATGTAGGGCTCAAGGGTCTTCTCAAAATCCCACCACTGAGTGCCGGGAGTCAGCTCAATGCTCCAGTCACTGGAATACTTGCTGCCGCTGGGCTGGAGGTTATCGTATTCGTAGCCGGCCGAGTCTTTGTCAGCACTACCGGATAGCGGGTTTTGAACCATGTTAAGCGCCGTCAGGTCGTTGAACTGGAAGGCGAAGTAGACGAACTCGCCCGCCGTAAGAGCCTCACCTGCCTCGCGCTCAAACTCATTGCCAAGGGAGCCGGAGAAGGACTCGGACTTCGCGGGGAAGGCGTACTCACAAATGTAGGTCACGCCGCCGTTGCCATCCGTGCTTCTCGTGGAGGCAAATTCGATATCCTCAAAGTAGACAGACTCCTGAGCGGCAATGGCCGTAGGACGGGCACCCGCATAGTCGGCAGAGTTGTTAACGACAACGTTGTAGTAAGGATACGCCTTCTCGTCGGTGTAGGTTTCGGCGCCGATCTTCTTCGGGATGGAAGGAGCCTCATAGCCACCGAAGGAGTAGTACACCTCAATACCGTCGTTGATCCAGGGATTGGCGTTATTGTTATACCACGCCTGACGGGCGTTGTCGGTGGGGTCATAGACCTTCACGGCAACGTAGATGTAATCCTCGTTGCTACCGGCAGGCTTGCCCCAAAGGACGTAAACGTCGACATCCACGTCCGATTCATCGTAATCGACAGCGTTACCCTGATTGATCCTCAGAAGCGGGATGTTCACAAGAGGATCGACGATATCACCGGTCAGCTTGTAACCGTCGGAGGTGGTATACGTCTGGTTTTTGCCCTCGAGGTGGGCACTGCCCTTGACCAAATAGGCAGCATCAAGC
>JAZQVJ010000141.1:0-4633 GCA_045631785.1 Eubacteriales bacterium | reverse complement strand
AGGCGTTCTCGCCCTCGATCGTGATGGTGGCGCTCTTAAGCCCCGCCTCATCTCCGTCCAGCCAGTCAACAAGCTTGACCGTGAAGCCGTGGCGCTCGCCCCAGCGCGTATACATACGGTAGAGCATCTGGGCCCAGTCCTGTGCCTCAGTGCCGCCGGCACCGGGATGGAAGGAAACGATGGCGTTATGGCGGTCGTATTCTCCCGTCAAAAGGGTTTCAAGGCGTTGGCGCTCGGTCTCGGACTCAATGAAGGCAAGCTCGCGCTCGACCTCCTCGACCGATCCCTCGTCGTTTTCTTCGATCGCCATCTCGGCGAGCGTCAGTGCATCCTCAAGCGAGGAGGCGAGCTTGTCGTAGGCGGCGCATTTATCCTTCATCTGCTTGATGGATTGCAGGATCTTGGAGCTTTCATCGGCGTTGCTCCAGAAGTTGTCGGCCATCGTTCTGGCCTCCAGCTCCTCGACCTTCTGCATAAGATCCTCGTAGCGGATCGCGTGGCGAAGGTCCTTCACCGTATCTTCGATCTCGGTAAGGCGCCGTTTGGCTTCCTCCAGGGCTACTATCAAGGGTATATCCTCCGTTCGGCATTATCCCGTGCAGGGATTTTTTCTCTTATATAGTATACCACATTCCTCCACCCTTTGTAAAGTATGGAGGAAATTATTTTTTTCTTGACTTTTCGGCAAAGCGTGGTACAATAATAATGATTATATATCTATATGGAGGTTCGTATGAAAGTAACGAAAGATACCATCATCGGTGATATCCTCGATCAGAGCGCCGGTACCAAGCCCTTCTTTATGGAGGTCGGGATGCATTGCTTTGAATGTCCCGTGTCGCGGATGGAAACGGTGGCCGAGGCCTGCGCCGTCCACGGTGCGGATGCCGATGCCCTCATCAAAAAGCTGAACGATTTCTTCGGTGAGTAAGCCGCTCGACCCAAGGCTGGCGCTTGCCGCCTCCTTCGTGCGGCCCGGGGCTCACTTTGCCGACGTCGGTACCGACCATGCGTATCTCCCCCTCTGGCTTCTTGGCGAGGGGCGGATCGCATCGGCTGTCGCCTCCGATATCGCCGCAGGCCCCCTGGGGCGGGCACGTGAGAACGTTCGCGCCGCCGGGCGCGAGGGGGAGGTCACACTCCTTCTTACCCCCGGTCTTACGGGGATGGAGGAGCTTGGGCTTACCGACATTGCGATCTGTGGGATGGGCGGCGAGATGATCCTTTCGATCCTTGCCGCTGCCCCCTTCGTGAAGGAGGGGGGCGTTCGCCTGATCCTTCAGCCGATGACGCATCTTGCCGACGTGCGAAGCACGCTTGCCGCCGAGGGCTTTGCCATCGTGCGGGAGCGTTGCGCGCTTGCTGCCGGGCGCCCTTACGTTTGCCTGGCCGCTACATATACGGGAGAGCGCCGCATCCTTTCTCCGGAGGCTGCCGAGCTTGGTGACCGCCGCGCATGGGATGAGCGCGATACCGAGGCCTTTCTCGCGCTTCTTGCTGCCCGCGAGAGGGAGGTGCTTGCCCGCATCGCGGGCAAAACGCAGGGCGGCGCCGATACCGCCGCCGAGGTCGCGCTTCTATCTGCGATCGCGGCAGAGAGGGAGATGCTTGTATGACGGTTCGCGAGCTTTATGAGGAGCTTTCCCGCCTTTACCCGTGTCAGCTTTCCGCGGCGTGGGATAATGACGGCGTGATGGTCTCGGGGAGCCTTGATGCCCCCGTGCGCCACGTCCTCTGTGCGTTGGACGTTACCGAAGAAACCGTGAGGGAGGCCGAGCGTGTGGGCGCTGACCTTATCCTTTCCCACCATCCTCTTGTCTTCCGCCCGCTGTCCTCAATCACCGAGGAGAGTGCGGTGAGCCGCCGCGTGATCGCCCTTCTTGCCTCGGGCATCTCGGTGCTCTCCTTCCATACGCGCGCCGATGTAGCCGAGGGCGGCGTCAACGACCTTCTGGCCGGGCTTCTCGGCCTTTTCGATGCCTCGCACTTCGGGGATGGTCTCGGTGTTATCGGTACGCTTTCTGCCGAGGTGACGGCTGCCGCCCTTGCCGAGGGCGTTAAGGCGGCGCTCGGCGCGCCCTTCGTCCTTCTCGGCGATTGCGGTCGCCCCGTTCGCCGCGTGGCCGTGGTCGGCGGCAGCGGGAAGGATGAGATCACCGCGGCGATCGCCGCCGGGGCCGATGCTCTTGTTTCGGGGCGACTGTCCTATGAAACGGTCAACGAGGCCAAGGAGCTTGGCATCCACCTGATCGAGGCGGGCCACTTCTTTACCGAGGCCGCGCTCCCGCGCTTCTGGGCGAGGATGATCCCGGAGCGCTTTCCGGGAATTGCGGCAACATATTACAACTCTTGTCGAATTATTGTAAAATAAACTATGCAAAACGGCGGCGCGACTGCCGGGAAAGAGAAGACAATGAAAATCTATGACGAGCTGGTAGCGCGTGGTCTGATCGCGCAGGTCACTGACGAAGCGGAGATCCGCGAGATGGTCGATAGCGGCCGCGCCGTGTTCTACATCGGCTTTGATCCTACGGCAGATAGCCTGCACGTCGGGCACTTTATGGCGCTTTGCCTGATGAAGCGCCTGCAAATGGCGGGCAACCGCCCGATCGTCCTGATCGGCGGCGGCACGGCCTACATCGGCGATCCCTCGGGCAGAACCGACATGCGCTCGATGATGACGCCCGAAACCATTCAGCACAACTGCGAGTGCTTCCGTCGCCAGATGAGCCGCTTCATCGAGTTCGGCGAGGGGAAGGCGATGATGGTCAACAATGCCGACTGGCTGCTTGGGCTCAACTATATCGAGCTGCTCCGCGACGTTGGCGCCTGCTTCTCGGTCAACCGTATGCTCTCGGCCGAGTGCTACCGTCAGCGCATGGAAAAGGGCCTCTCCTTCCTCGAATTCAACTACATGATCATGCAGAGCTACGACTTCTACCACCTCTATGAGAACTACGGCTGCAACATGCAGTTCGGCGGCGATGACCAGTGGTCGAATATGCTCGGCGGCACCGAGCTCATCCGCCGCAAGCTCGGTAAGGATGCGTATGCTATGACCATCACCCTCCTCCTCAATTCCGAGGGCAAGAAGATGGGCAAGACCGCTTCGGGTGCCGTGTGGCTCGATCCCAACAAGACCTCGCCCTTTGATTTCTACCAGTATTGGCGGAACGTGGGGGATGCGGACGTGCTCAAGTGCATCCGTATGCTCACCTTCCTGCCTCTTGAGGAGATCGACAGGATGGATGCCTGGGAGGGCAGCCGTCTGAACGAGGCCAAGGACATCCTGGCCTACGAGCTGACGAAGCTCGTCCACGGTGAGGCCGAGGCCGAGGCGGCCCGCGCCTCCTCGCGCGCTCTCTTTGGCGGCGGTGCTGACGGTGAAATTCCGAGCGTGACGGTCGGTGAGGACATCCTCACGGACGGTGCCGCCGACATTATCACCCTTCTCGTCTTGGCGGGGCTGGTCACCTCGCGCTCGGAGGGGCGCCGTGCCATTGAACAGGGCGGCGTAACCGCCGAGGGCGATAAGATCACCGATATCAAGGCTACCTTCACGGCGGATGCCCTTCGCAGCGGCATCCTGCTCCGCAAGGGGAAGAAGTCCTATAAAAAGGTCATTTTGGGGTGATATAAAAAAGAGCAGACGGGAGTCTGCTCTTTTTTCAAGGAGGATACCCCTTTAGGCATCCTCCTTGGGCAAGGATTGCATGTAACGGTGCATCGTCTCGGCGACCACCTTGCTGCGTGCGACCGCTTCAACGACGGTTCCTGGGCCGTGAACAACGTCGCCACTCGAGAATATACCGGGGCGCGAGGTTCTGCCGTGGCTGTCCGCCTTGAGCAGACCCATGTCGTTCGTTTCGAGCCCCTGCGTGGATTTTACGATCACGTTTTGCGGTCCCTGACTGATGGAAACGATCACGCTGTCGGCCGGATAGAGGCGCTCGGTCCCCTCAATGTCGGTGAAGGTCCCGTCCTCGTTTTCGATGACATCACAGAAGATGGCGCCCTCATCCACGATCTCCACGGGGCGCTTGTTGTACTCAAAGCGCACGCCCTCAAGGCGCGCGTAGCTGTATTCGTAATTGCTTGCCGCCACCTGCTTTGTGATGGAGAAGCAGGTGATGTACTCGCTGCCCTGTCGCCGCGCTGTGCGCGATACGTCCATAGCGGCATTGCCGGCGCCGATGACGATCACGCGCTGGCCGAGATGAAAGGAATCGGGGCTGTTCAGGTAATTGATGCCGAAATGCACGTGTCCAAGCGTTTCTCCCTTGATGTGCAGCGCCTTGGGCTTCCATACGCCCGTCCCCACAAAGATCGCCTTGTAGCCGTCACGGAACAGGTCGTCAATGCCGATCGAGCCGCCGATGTGGGTATTGGGGCGGATCTTGATGCCCTGCATCTCTATGTGGCGATACTGAATATCGTCAAGGACGGCCTTCGGCAGGCGGAAGTCGGGGATGCCGTAGCGCAGGATGCCGCCGATCTCCTCCTTGTTGTCAAAGATAGTCACCTTGTAGCCGTAACGGGCAAGGATGATAGCAATGGTGATGCCCGCAGGTCCTGATCCCACGATGGCTACGCGCATGCCGTTCCACGGGGGCGGTCCCCCGGTGATCTTGGG
>JAZQVJ010000140.1:0-1577 GCA_045631785.1 Eubacteriales bacterium | reverse complement strand
GCCCTCGGTGGCATCGTAAAGACGGGGGATAAGCTGGACGAGCGTGGTCTTCCCGGCGCCGGTGCCGCCGAGGATGCCGACCGTTGTCCCTGAGGGGATATGCAGGTCGATCCCCTCAAGCGCAGACAGGCGCGCACCCTTGGCATACTTGAAGCTGACGCCCTCAAGGTCGATCGAGCCGTTCTTGACCTCGGTAAGAGCGTTCTCGGGTGACGTGAGAGAGGGCACCTCGTCAAGGATCTCGCAAATGCGCTTCATGGATTCGCCCGACATCGTGAGGATAACGTAGATCATCGAAAGCATCATCAGGGACATCAAGACCTGCATGCCGTAGGTGAGCATGGCCGAGAGCTGGCCAACGTCCACCTCAGCGCCGCCGCTGGCGATCGCAAGGCGCGAGCCGACGATGAGGACGAAGATCATATTGAAGTAAAGGCAGATCTGCATCAGGGGGCCATTGAGGGCCACGATGCGTTCCGCCTTCGTAAAGTCGATGCGAATGTTCTCGGCGGCGACGGCGAATTTCTCCTTCTCGTATTCCTCGCGCGAGAAGCCCTTGACGACGCGCATGCCGCGGACGTTCTCCTCGATCGACTCGTTGAGGCGGTCGTACTTACGGAAAACGCGGCGGAAGGCCGGCATCGCAAAGCGCGCGACGAGGAGAAGCCCCGTGACGAGAACAGGCACGATCACGACAAAGGTGAGGGCGAGCGAGCCGCCCATCACGTACGCCATCACGATCGAGAAAATGAGCATCAGGGGGGCGCGGATGGCGGTGCGGATGATCATCATATACGACATCTGGACGTTCCCGATATCCGTCGTCATGCGCGTGACGAGCGAGGAGGACGAGAACTTGTCAATGTTCTCAAAGCCGTAGGTGCCGATCTTCCCAAAAAGGTCCGAGCGCAGATTCTTGGCAAAGCCGGCCGAGGCGCGGGCGCACGCGAAGCCGGCCACACCGCCCGAGGTAAGCGAGAGGGCGGCAAGCACAACGAGGATGGCGCCGGTCGTAAGGATCGCCGCAACGTCTGCCCCTGCCTTGATCTCGTTGACAAGATTGGCCGTGATGAAGGGGATCGCGGTCTCCACGATCGCCTCAAGAACAATGAAGAGCAGCGTGATGAGCGTGGGCCTTTTGTACTCACGCACACATCCGAGGAGCTTTTTGAGCTTATTCATTCCGGCACTCTCCTTTCCTTAAATTAGAGTATTTACACAACGGAACTATTATAGCGGTATGCGCCTTAAAAATCAAGGGGTTTGCAGAAAAATTCATTTTCTCCGGGGGCGCATCGCCTCTTGCTTTTTTTGTCGAGCTTTGCTATAATCGTAATACCTGTCGGGAGCCGTTTGCTTCGATCAGCTTTGTATAGTTTTGTTTTCAGAGTGCGGACGGCGGGGACAGGAGAAGGAGATCATCTATGGTTTCAAAAACCTACAGCGCAGGCCTTGCGGGCATTGACGGCTTTCTCGTTACGGTCGAATGCAGCGTTGGCGGAGGGATGGACAGGTTTGAGGTCGTGGGGCTCCCCGACAACGCCGTGCGTGAAGCGCGCGAGCGTGTGCGGGCGGCC
>JAZQVJ010000139.1:0-2154 GCA_045631785.1 Eubacteriales bacterium | reverse complement strand
TCCGATTAATATATCTCCTTTTTCGTAAAGCAAAAGGAAAAACCGCGTGCGGCGATTGGCTGCGCGCGGTTTTTTCATTGGATTTTGAAGCCAGCGGGAAGGAGCGCCGAAAGCGGCTGCTCCACAAGCGCTCCCCCGTGGTGAAAGAGAAACACAAGGTCGCCGTCCGAAAACTCAGAAAGTGTCTGCCGACAGACGCCGCAGGGCGAGCAATCCTCCTCGCGCTCCCCGTGGCCGCCGATGACGGCAAGCGCCGTGAAGCGGCGATCGCCTGCGGCAATGGCCGCCCCCAGCGCCACACGCTCGGCACACAGGGTAGGAGAATAGGCGGCGTTTTCGACGTTGCAGCCGCTATAAATGCGGCCGTCCTCGGTTAGGAGTGCCGCGCCGACCGTAAAGCCGGAATAGGGGGCATAGGCTGCGGCGCGCGCCCTACGGGCGGCGGCGAGCAGCTCTTCTCTTTTCTTATTCGTCAAGGGCGCTCTCCTCCTCGGGATCGTCGTAGGAATAGACGCCGGCAGTGTCCTTGGCCGCAAGCAGGGCGGTCATAAAGGCTGCATCCGGCTCAAGGCGAATGGCAAAGCGCTGACCTCCCTCACGCCCATAAAGGATCACGGTGGAGGTCTTACCGACGGTGGCAAGATAGGAATAGCGGATACGCTCGGCATAAAACCCGGCAAGGGCCTCGCGCCCCTCGGGAGAGGTGGGATCCGGCACCTCCACGATGCGGAGAAGGTGCGAAAGCCCGAGGCGGCAATGGGTGGAAAGGCGCTTGCCCTGCGCGTGCGAAACGACCAGGGTGGGCTCCCCCCATTCGGTAGTGACTGTATAGACGTAGTACGAGGAAAAATAGCGCAAAAAAACAAATAGCGATGCCACACCGAAGATGAGGAAGCAAAGATGCCAGACCGAGCGCAAGGAAAGGAGATCTCCCATCCCGAAGCCGAGAAAGGAGAGGGACACAAGGCCGAGGACCGAAAGGAGCCACGTGGCGTTTTTGTTGGCGGGCATTGGGCGGTAACGATACTCCATTACGAAAGCTCCCCGTTTTTGATCTCGTACTCGGTAAATTCGTTGTATTTTTCGTGATTTTCGTAGATATAGATGCTGCCCTCGGGCTCCTCGGCACCTGTACGGTAAATGTCAAGACGGATCCAAAAGACTCCGTCAAGCGACAGCCCCTCAAAGGCCAGACGCTCATATCGGTACATAGCGAACGCATCGGCAAGCGTTGCCGCGGGGGAATGCTCGGTCCCCACAAGCTCGGTCCCCGTTTCATTCGCATCGGTGCATGCGAAGATGCGATAGGTGAATGGTGTGTCGGCCTCGGGATCAAAGGCCTCCCCGTACCTCTCGGCGAGCTTTGCAAGAGTCGAACGGTTATATCGAACGGTGACCTGAAGACTCCCCGTCGACGGAGCGACCAGGGTGTGTGCCGCAAAAAAGAGCCCCTCCTCGGGATCCTCGTAGCTGATACGGATATCCTGCGCCTTGACCTCGAGCTCGCCCGCGGCGTAAGCCGTGCGAAGCGGCTCGGTGGGGAGAAGCCGCCGCATCGACTCGGGATAATAGGAGCCGAGCCAGAAGCGGAAGAAAAACGCCGCCGCAACGCCGAATATAAGGAAAAGAATGGAGATCTTGACGATCCTGCCGGCCACCTTCATGGGTCCACCGCCTTTTGATTTTATTACCCTCATTTTATCATATCGGGGGCCATGTGTCAAATGAATTTTCTGTATCTTTTCGCCTTTGGGCGTTTGGGATGAAAAGGAGCAAAAAATTTTTCGTCACCCCTTGACAATCGGCGGAATATTGGGTATAATGATTTGTACGCGTTGCGCGCTTTGGCATTTTTTGCCCAAAATCAACGCGCAGGAGGCAGTATGAAACTCGATCTTCGTTCGCTTCTGGCAGGCGAGATCCGCACGCAGGCGGTCGACTTCACCCTGACGGTGGACGAGGCCCTCGGCGCCGATCCCCAGAGCCCGCTGTACGGCGTTACCTTCCGAGGCCCCGTGGCGGCGCGCGGTGAGATCGTAAACAATGCGGGGTACATCCGCCTCACCCTCACGCTTTCGGCTCCTTACACCGCCCCTTGCGCCCGTTGCCTTGCCGACGTTGACGGCGATTTCGCCTTGACGGTCGAGCGCACTG
>JAZQVJ010000138.1:0-3613 GCA_045631785.1 Eubacteriales bacterium | reverse complement strand
GGATATAGTCGTACCTCTTGTCAGCAACGTACGGCACGCCGACAAGGTAGACGCCAACGACCGTCCGGGGCATGCGTCGTTTATTCCTCCTCGGCGGCAGGCGCGGCCTCGTCACCGTTTGCACGGCACATCTGATAACGGCCGTCCGCCAAGCGGTTGATGGCGATCTTGACCGCCTTCTGGTCGCGGTACTCGCTGTCGATGAGGGCAGCGAGGGGCTTTTCGGTCTCGCGGTTGGCGATCATGCGATCGGCGCGGGTGCGCTGCTCCACGTACTCATCGGTCACGCGGCGGGCGCACTTGGCGGCGCCGATGACAAGCTCGTAGCGGTTAAAGTTGCCTTTGGTGAGTTCTGCGATCGAGGGTTTGATCATGGTTCTTTCTTCCTTCTATGATGATTTTTTATTTCGGGTATCATTCCGCCTCGGCGGCGGCAAGACGGCGGCGGATCTCATCGGTCTCAAGCGCCGAGAGAAGGACAAGGCCGCAATCGGTGACGATCACCGCGCGCGTTTTCTGCCCACAGCTGACGTCAATGGCACGCCCCTCGTCCTTCGCATCCTGGAGGAGGCGCTTGATGGGCGCGGTATCGGGGGAGGCAACCGTCACGATCCTTCCGACCGCGGCGAGGTTGCCAAGCCCTATGTCAATGAATTTCATCTTCACTCTGCTCACTCCACGTTCTGCACCTGCTCGCGGATCTTCTCAAGCTCGCCCTTCATAGCGACAACAAGATGCGCGATCTCGGCGTTTTGTGCCTTACTGCCGATCGTGTTGGTCTCGCGGTTCAGCTCCTGCATCAGGAAGTCAAGGCGGCGGCCGGCCGGCTCGGGTGCCGCAGCGATCTCGTCAAACGCCACAAAATGACTCCGCAGGCGGGCAAGCTCCTCGTCGACGGCAATGCGGTCGGCAAAGATGGCGACCTCGGTAAGCAGCCGCCCCTCATCCACCGGCACGGTAAGATCGCCCAAGAGCTGGCGGAGCCTCGCCTCAAGCTTATCACGGTACGCGGCCTTATCAGCGACCGAAAGCTCCTCCACGCGGTCGGCACCGGCGGCAACCCTTGCGAGCTTCTCGCGGATGTCGGCCTCGGTGCGGCGCCCCTCGGCCTCTCGCGCCGCGAGGAAGGCAGCCCCCGCCTCGCAAAGGACGGGGTAAAGACGGGCCCACTCGGCCTCGGCATCCTCCTCGGCACGGGCGTAGGTAAAGAGGTCGCGGTTCGCAGCCACCTTCATGACCGTGATATCGTCGGGGAGCGAGAAGGTGTCACGGAGAGTGCAAAGCGCCTTGAGATAGCCGCGGGCCAGCCCCTCGTCGACAGTCACCTCGGTGTCCTCGTTCCTTCTGCGGACCACCGTGATATAGACGTCAAGCTTGCCGCGGGTGGTCACGTTCCTTTGGAGATACGTCTTGATCCTTTCCTCAAAGGCAATGTAGGTATGCGGCGCCTTTACCGTACAGTCGAAATAACGGCTGTTGACGGCACGGATCTCCACTGTAATGTCGCGGTCGTCGGCCTCGGCGCGGGCGCGCCCGAAGCCGGTCATGCTCCGTATCATGCACGGTCCTCCTTGCTTTCCTTGGCGCCCGCCCCTGCGCTCTCCTCCGACACCACGCGGCTGAGCTCGTGAAGGAAGGTGCCAACGTCCTTGAATTCGCGATAGACCGAGGCAAAACGGACGTATGCCACGGCATCGGTGCGGCGCAGATGCTCCATGACCACCTCGCCGATCTCGCGCGTCGTGATCTCGCCCGTGATGCGGCCGGCAAGCTCGCTCTCCACCGCCGCCGCAATGGCGGAGGCGTTCACAGGGCGCTTTTCACAGGCCTTAAGCAACCCACTCTCAAGCTTGTGGCGGTCAAAGATCTCACGTGAGCCGTCCTTCTTGATGACGGTCAGCGGAACCGTGTCCACGACCTCGTAGGTCGTGAATCGCTTACCGCAGCCGGGGCATTCACGGCGGCGGCGGATGCTGTTGTTCTCTTCCACGGGGCGGCTGTCCAGCACACGGCTGTCAGGCGCTCCGCACACGGGGCATTTCATGGGGGAACTCCTTTCTCGGGGTAGGCGGATGGGTTACGCGCCCTCGCGCGCAACGCGTAATATAAATATAGCATTGAATATTATATCACACTTCAAAGGAAATGTAAAGCACCCAAGGAGAAAAAACTTTCCGCCCCGCCCCCGCCTATCCAAGCCTCCCCCTTTGGAGGAGGTGGCATTTTCATAAGAAAATGACGGAGAGGGCCAAAGCCCCCCTTGTGTAAAGGGGGGCTAAAGGGGGGATTGTGCCCCTGCCGCAGCACCACCACGCAATACGCCCCCACGAAGCACCTCCGGCAAATTATAAAAGCCTCCCCCTTTGGGGGAGGTGGCATTTTCGCAAGAAAATGACGGAGAGGGCTTTTCACCGCAGCCGACCGAGAGGGCCAAAGTCTCCACCATTGACAAAACATGGCGCGCGTGCTATACTATGGCTGCGACACAAGAGTGGCAGCATTTTTGCGTGTAGCCCTCGACAGCGCACTTTTTGTTTTTGAAGGAGAAAAATGATGAAAAAGACCTCCCTGAAGATCTCCCTCTTGGTTGCCGCCGTGCTGGCCGTGATGCTCGTCCTTTCGGCTTGCAACCTTATCCGAGGCGGCGGTAAAGACCCCGAAGAAACCACTGACGCAAATAGCGCTGCCATCCGCGGAGTTTATGACCTCTATGTTGAAAACATGAACGCCACGAGCCAAACGCCCCTCACCTACGAAATGTGGCTCACCATGATTCGCGGAGAGGATGGCAAGGACGGAGAAACGCCCTTTATCGGCGATAACGGAAACTGGTGGATTGGTACCGTGGATACCGGCGTGCGCGCCGCAGGTCGCGACGGTCAGAACGGAACCAATGGACAAAACGGCCAGCATGGCACAAATGGTACGAATGGTCAAAACGGCAAAGACGGTCGAGGCGTGTTGTCGATTCAGTTCATTGACGGTGATCTGTGGATCTTCTATACCGATAATACCTCGGTGAATCTCGGGAAGCTCGCAGATGACTCGGGCTCCTCAACTCACCCCTCATCGGAAGCATTGGCGTACTATCCGCTGCCGGACGGTACATTCGGCGTATCCATAGGACATGCAGCACTTTTGAAAGAAATTGTAATTCCCGAAACATATAAAGGTAAAGCAGTAACAACGGTGTTGCCTTTTTCAGGCGCCGAGATGGAGAGCATCACGATCCCTGATAGTGTGATTGTCATCAGTGAAGGAGCTTTTGCCCAATGCGACTCACTTAAGGGCATCACCATCCCCGACAGCGTCACAAGCATCGGTGACAGTGCCTTTTATGGCTGCTCCTCTCTCAAAAGCATCACAATTCCGCGCAACGTAACATCTGTTGGCGCAGACGCCTTCTCCCATTGTACCTCCTTGACCTCGGTTTTCTTTGAGTCTGGGAGCCGTTGTAAAACGATTGGTGAATTCGCCTTCGCCTATTGCTCCAAGCTGACCGAGTGCAAAGTCCCCGAGGATACGGTTGTAGAAACCTCTGCCTTCGCACACACGCCCTTTGACCCCCCCACTCTCCCCCAGGAGGAGCTCGACAAGATCCATTACAATAACC
>JAZQVJ010000137.1:0-5763 GCA_045631785.1 Eubacteriales bacterium | reverse complement strand
CTGCGCCACCGGCGAAATTCTCGCTGCGGGTGCCACCAACCGCATCGTTGTAATCAAAAGGTGCGGTTTTTGTTTTGTTCACATTATTTTTAGCTTAAAGCACTTGTCATTTAATATTAAATGTGATATGATAAAATGTGTTATAATAATCCCAACGAATAAATAGGCGAGGTTATCATATGGCAACCACGAAAGCAGGAAGAAATAAGACAATTGATACATCAGTAAGCGAGGGGCAAATTTACCTTGATCGTTGTATCGCGGTCACAGCGCCCCAAAATGATCTAGATAACATACTTAACAAAACGATTCTTGGAAATATGTTAGAAGTATGTACTCTGCTTCCGTCCGAAAGCGTAGATTTAATTATTGCAGACCCCCCATATAATCTAACAAAAACTTTTGGCGAAACAACTTTTTCAAAGAAGAAAAGTGCCGATTACGAAGAATACACTCGCGAGTGGCTAAAAGTTGTCAAGCCGTTATTGAAACCAAACGGTTCAATTTATGTTTGCTGTGATTGGGAAACAAGCCTTATTATAGGTAAAGTGTTGGGAGAGTTTTTCCATATCAGAAGCCGAATTACTTGGCAACGAGAAAAAGGACGCGGTGCCAAAGCGAATTGGAAAAACGGATTGGAAGATATTTGGTTTGCAACTAATAGCGATGAATATACATTTAACCTTGATGCAGTTCGGATTAGAAAAAAAGTAATTGCTCCGTACAGAGTGGATGGGAGGCCCAAGGATTGGGCAGAAACAGAAAGTGGCAATTATCGTGATACTTGCCCTTCAAATTTTTGGGATGATATTACAATTCCGTTTTGGACAATGGCAGAAAACACAGCTCACCCTACACAAAAATCAGAAAAGTTGATTGCCAAAATTATTTTAGCAAGTTCTATGCTCGACGGAGTGGTATTTGATCCCTTCTTAGGCTCCGGAACAACCAGTGTTGTTGCGAAAAAGCTCGGACGAAGATATATAGGTATTGAAGTCGAACCACAGTATTGCGTTTGGGTAGAGCAGCGACTTGAAATGGCAGAAACCAACCCTGAAATACAAGGATATACCGGCGGCGTTTTTTGGGAAAGAAATTCTTTGGCGGAACAACAAGCTGTCCAAACTGCACCTACTGGTTCGGTTAGAAGGAAAAAAGAATACAACCACCCCATCAACAATACAAGGCACAATATTTGATGCAGAGGAGAACTAAATATGTATAACTTTGAAATATTGGAACAGTTGATAGAATATGTTTCCTCAAAAGACGGTATAGTGGATAAAAAAGTTCTAGAATGCCAAGTGCAACAAGAATTTGAACTTATAAAGGAGCGCAGTGTTTTTTACGGAAAATGGTTTGCCATAAGATTTTGTACCTCGCCGACAAGAAATTTTAGCAATACCGTGTTATCCCTTTCCGCATTGCATAAGTATGATGATATTCCATTTATTATTTGTCTTGTAACACCACACAAAAACTTTTTAATGCTTGCAAACACAACTTTTTTGAAGAAGATCAGCCATTCTTCACAAGAACTACGGTGTGATAACATCAAAGGTAGTTTTAACGGAAGCGATATAATGAGGGATTTTGAAGGGATCGCGAACATTCCTGAAAATTTTGAGTATCTGTTTTCTTGCCATGAGAACTATACATTTGAAGAAAATCTTGAACGATTAGTTGAAGCAACTAATAATATCGTACCTATCGGTAGGAAATTTTACCCCACAGACGACGAAATTGGCTATATAAGAGATTCTGTTGATCGTTCAATTTCATTCCTTTCTTCAAGGGAATATAATACTTTGAATGCAGACTTATGCAGTAGAGTGCGTGCTGTTAGAGATGAAATCGCAATTGCAGCTTTCATTGATAATGTAAATTTGCGGGGACGAATTATTGAATACTTAATTACGGCAGAAGATGACCTAAAAGCCGTTTTGATGGAGTGCTTGCGTGAAAGAAAACCTATCCCTGAATTTTTCACGGCAGATGATTTGGGCGATTACGAGCGAGATTTTGAGCGTTATTTTACAAAAACAGACATAAAAACTAAAATTCTCTTTCTTTCCAGTAATCCTAAAGGGTACAACATTGATAAATTGCTTTCATTTCTTACAGAAGAAAATAGCGTGTACCTCGTGTATATTGTAGCAATTGATGAACATAAAAATATTCAAACTCGCCTTTGTTCTCTGTACAATAGGCAATTATTGAAAGGAACACGAATTATCAAGCATTGGGCTGGTAGAAATTCAAGGGGGGTTACACAATATGAAGGAACGGCTCTTGAAAATATAATTACACAATTTGACTATGAAATTGATTATGAGGATGCACAAGATTTCCTAACTGCGTGTC
Source organism: Eubacteriales bacterium (assembly GCA_045631785.1). GTDB lineage: Bacteria > Bacillota > Clostridia > Oscillospirales > CAG-272 > UBA1740. Next base: position 3,399 of record JAZQVJ010000137.1, on the reverse strand, counting down.
TAAATGCTTAACTCATTCTCAAAAGGTGGGGCTGCCGCCCGGGTATCGCTAAAAAAGCCGAGCGCTTGCTCGGCTTTTTTGCGTTTCAATTGAACATGCGGACGTACTCGGCCCACTTCTCGAACTCAAAGCAGAGCCCCTCGGGGCGGTGGGCGTCGCCGGTCAGGATGACGCGGCCGCCGTGCTTGAGGATATACGCGAGGATGGGGGCGGCGGGGTACGGCGTTTCACGGTAGCCGCGATAGACGGCGCCGGTATTCACCTCGAAGGGAATACCGAGGGGAAGGAGCGCGTCAACGGCGGCACGGGCGGCGGCGAGGGAGCGCGGCGAGGTTTCGTCAAAGTAGCGCGCGCCGCGGTTGTGCTTGCGAATAAGATCGAAGTGGCCGATGATGTCGGGCTTAAGCTCTCCGAGCCTTGCGACCGAGGCAAAGTAGTCCTCGCAAGCGGCGTAGGGATCGCCGCCGAAGTCGCGCTCGATGGCCGCCTCAAGGGCCTCGCGCGGGCCGTCCACACTCACGCGGCTGCCGTCGGGCTGCTCCTTGGAGAAGGCGTGGACCGAGCCGATGATGTAGTCGTAGGTCTTTTCGACGGGGTAGGAAAACAGGTCGACCTCAAGGCCGCAAAGCACGTCGATCCTGCCGCGGTAGGCCTCGCGCAGGCGCGTGATCTCGCGGCGGTACTCCTCCTCCCTCTCGCGGGGGAGGGCGTAATCATCGTACGGCATTGGCGCGTGGGCCGAGAAGCCGATGCGCTCACAGCCCATCGAAAGGGCGGCCTCGATCATCTCCTCGGGGGTGGCCCTCCCATCGCAGAAGGTGGTGTGGACGTGAAGATCGTAAAAGATCATTTTGTCATCTTCTCCTGCTTGACCTTATGGTCAATGACGTGGCGCGAGGCAAGCTCGCGGTGGATATCCTCGACCGTGAGCCCCATCTCGACCATCATGACGAGGACGTGATAGGTGAGGTCGGCGATCTCGTAGATCGCTTCCTTTTTGTCATCGGCCTTGCCGGCGATGATGACCTCGGTACATTCCTCGCCGACCTTTTTTAAGATCTTGTCGATGCCCTTTTCAAAGAGGTAGGTGGTGTAGGAGCCCTCCTTCTTCTCGGCCTTGCGGCCGGCGATGAGGGCGTAGAGTGCATCGAGCGAGAAGGGGGCGTCCTCGGCCTCGAGGATGGGGGCGGTGAAGCAGGACTCGCTCCCCGTGTGGCAGGCGGGACCGTCGGGACGGACGGCAACGACAAGGGCATCGCGGTCGCAGTCGGCCGTGACAGAAACGACGTGCTGGTAGTTGCCGCTGGTCTCGCCCTTGAGCCACAGCTCTTGGCGACTGCGGCTGAAGAAGCAGGTGAGGCGGCGGTCAAGGGTGATCGCAAGACTTTCACGGTTCATGTAGGCGAGTGTCAGCACCTTGCCCGTGTCGGCATCGGTCACGATGGCGGGGATAAGACCGCGCTCATCAAACTTCAGTTCGTCAATAGTCAGCATAATGAAATTCCTTTCGCAAAGTCTTGTTTACAGGCGCACGTCGATCGAGGCGGCGCGCAGGGCTTTTTTCAGATCGGGGATCTTAACGTCACCGAAGTGGAAGATCGAGGCGGCAAGCCCCGCATCCACCTTCGGCAGGCTGTTGAACAGCGTGATAAAGTCGTCGATGCCGCCGGCACCGCCCGAGGCGATGACAGGCACGTCAACGGCCGAGCAGACGGCGTCAAGCATCGGAAGGTCAAAGCCGCGACGCACGCCGTCGGTATCAATGGAATTGACGACGACCTCGCCGGCACCCGCGGCAACGCCGCGGCGGATCCATTCGATGGCCTCCATGCCGGTATCCTCGCGCCCGCCCTTGGCAAAGACGCGAAATTCGCCGCCGACGCGCTTGACGTCCACCGAGAGGACGACACACTGGTCGCCGTAGCGACGGGCGGCCTCGCCGATGAGAAGCGGATCGCGGATGGCGCGCGAATTGACGCTCACCTTATCGGCGCCGGCCGAGAGGACACGCTCAAAGTCGGCAAGCGACGAGATACCGCCGCCGACCGTCAGAGGGATGAAGATGGTAGCGGCGACCTCCTTCAGGATGTCGGTAAAAAGACGGCGCCCCTCGCTTGACGCGGTGATGTCGTAGAAGACCAGCTCGTCGGCCCCGACCTCACTGTAATAGCGGCCAAGCTCGACCGGCGAGGATACGTCGTGCAGGCCCTCGAAGTTCACTCCCTTAACGACGCGGCCGTCGCGCACGTCAAGGCAGGGGATAATACGCTTTGTGATCATTTTGCCACCTCGATCGCTTCGGGGAGCGAGATCGCCCCCGTGTAGTAGGCCCGCCCGACGATGGCACCGTAAATGCCGAGCGAGGCAAGGCGGGTGACGTCCCGGAGCGACGAAACGCCGCCGGAGGCGATCACGTTCATCGAAAGCTCGGACGAGAGGGTTTTATAAAGGGCATGGTTCGCGCCCTGCATGGCCCCGTCCTTCGTGATATCGGTCGAGATCAGGGTGCGGACACCCATCGTGTCAAGACGGCGGCAGAAGTCGAGGGCGTCAAGGGCGGTATCCTCGCGCCAGCCGCGGATCGAAACGCGGCCGTCACGGATATCGACACCGACGGCGACGGCATCCCCGAAGCGCGCCAAGGCCTCCCGGAGGAAGGCCTCGTCGGTGACGGCGGCGGTGCCGAGGATGATACGGGCAACACCGGCGGCGAGGTAGGCCTCGGCCACCTCAAGCGAACGGATGCCGCCCCCGATCTCGACGCGGGCGCCGAGCGCGGCGATCTCGCCGACGGTCCGAAGGTTCGGGGTGGTGCCGTCACGCGCGCCCTCAAGATCGACGACGTGGATCTCGGTAGCGCCGGCGGCGATGAAGTCACGGGCGACGGCCACGGGATCGTCGCTGTATACCGTCATTTTCTCGTAGTCACCGTGGAGCAGGCGGACGGCACGCCCACCGTAAAGGTCGATGGCGGGAAGGATCAGCATGAAGCCACCTCCCCCTCGGCAAAGGCGCGCAGGATCGAAAGCCCGACGGCGCCGCTTTTCTCGGGATGGAACTGGCAGCCGTAGACATTGCGGTGGGAAACGGCCGCCACGAGGGGGGCGCCGTACTCGGTGACGGCAACCGTGGAGTCCTCGCAATCGGTGCCATGGAAGGAATGGACGAAATAGACGTGCTCGCCCTCCCCCACGTAGCGGAAGAGGGGGTTCTCCTTCACAAAATGAAGGGAATTCCAGCCGATGTGCGGGATCTTCAGTCCCCGGGGGATCGCCTCACCGATCGGGCGGACGGTGCCGGGGATCAGGCCGAGGCCCGGATGCTCACCGTACTCAAGGCTACGGTCAAAGAGCAGCTGCATGCCAAGGCAGATGCCGAGGATGGGCTTGCCGGCCTTCG
>JAZQVJ010000136.1:0-6562 GCA_045631785.1 Eubacteriales bacterium | reverse complement strand
GGTGAAGGTGACCTCACCGTTCGCACCGAGCGTCAGCTTAGTGGAGCCGACGTAGTAGCCGTCAAAGCGCCAGCCGTCCTTCTCGGGGGCCACAGGGAGAGTGAAGGTGTCGCCCGTCGCTTTGGTATCGGTGATAAGGGTGTCAAGACCGTTGACGATCAGCTGGTATTTCGGAACCTCGGTCCACTTGAGGGTGGCAGTCAGCTCACCGTCGGTCGTGACCTTACCCGTGTAGGTGCCGTCATTCTGCTTCGTGAGCGTAACGCCGGGGATGACGTAACCGCCGAAGTTGTAGCCGGTCTTCTCGGTCGTCACGGCCGGGAGGGTGAAGTTGCCCTCGGCATCGGCGTAGATGACCGCACCGACCTGCTCGTCGGTCAACTCGTCAAAGACGGTGATCTTGGCCAGCTTCTTCCACTGGGCCGAAACCGAGATGGTGTTGGTCTTATCGTAGGTGCCCGTCAGCGGGAAGACGACGGGAGCGCCGTCCTGCACGTGGGTGTACCCGAGGAAGATCCAGCCCTCGCGGGTGGGGGGCGTGATCTCGTAGGCCGCACCGTAGGTGACGTCCACCTGGCGGTAGGTGGTGCTGTTCGGGTCGTCGATCACGATGATCTTGAAGGGACGGGGCTCGTACTTGACGTAGACCGTAAGATCGGCCGTCGCAAGCGCCGCCGCATCCAGGGGCGTGGTGAAGGCCGCATCGGTATACAGGCCCTCGACCTCGTAGCCCGCCTTCAGGAAGGCGGTATCGTCGGGATCGATAGTAATGGTGGCCTCCTCCTCGAAGGTCAGGGTTTTAAGGACGGTGTCACCGTCCTTGACAGTAACGGTGAATTCGCTCGTGCCGCAGGCAGAAAGAACGCCGACTGCCGTAACGAGCAGAAGGGCCACGAGCAACAAACGGGGAAGTAGCTTTTTCATAAGGATATTCCTCTCTTTCATGACGGCTCAGCCGTCTTGTATCTCCTGAAAGTGGAGAGTAATAGTGTTGTGGGTTGGCTCGGCACTTCGTGCCGGTGGAATAACCTCCTTTCCTTTCGTTTTGTATTTTAGCACCCCGCCCGGAGGACGGAATGCAAACGAAACCTTACAAATCGGCTTTATTCTCCGAAGATATCGCCGATATCGTGGTTGCCGCCCTCTTTTTCAATATAAACGCTGGCGGTCTTGGCGCTGCCGTCGTTCGCCGTGGCGGTCACGGTGACGCTTTTCAGCGTGGGATTCAAGAAGGTGATGGTGAAGCCGCGGCCGTTCTTGTCCATACGGATCTCGATCTCGTCGGTCGGGCGATTCGTGGTCACGGTCACGCTCTTGTCGGTCGCCTTCTCGTCTAAGATCTCAAGGGCGAAGTGGTAATCAAGGTCACCGGGGAGCGAAATGGCTACCGAGGGGAGCGTTTTTCCTTCCTCGGGTACAAGACGCTCGCCGTTCTCGTCTACAAGGTGGATCTCGCTCACAAGGACCTTAGCGTGCAGGGCCTCGATCATCGGACCGAAAAGGCTGACGAGAAAGACCGAAAAGACACATTCGAGCGCAACGATCAGAATAATCAACTTTTTGTTCATAGTCTACCCCTCCTTACAGCTCGATCTCATGGAAGTAGACCTGGAGGTTCCGGTAAAAGAGGAAGGCGCGTGCCGCACAGAAGACTGCGGCGATCCCGAGGATGCGGATCCAGCCGGTCACGTAATCGTCGTAGAGCAGAAGGAGCGTCAGCGCACCGCCGAGCGTGGCGGCCAGGAAGCCAAAAAGGGCAGCCTTACCGACGTTCGGGTTGTCAACGACACCGGCCGAGCCCTTGGAGGCGTACTCTAAGAACTGCGGCTTTCTGACGTCAAGCTGGAAGCTCCAAAGCACCATCCCGGCGGCCAAAAGCAGGAGCGTCAGGACGAAAAGCACAAGGTCGATAACGTGGATACCGGTCGTGAAATACAGCATCGCGGCCGTGGCAGCAATGGCGATCAGGTTCGAGACCAGCGTCACCGTGATCTTCGCCCAGGCGATCGCCATCGTGTTGCTCGGCGCCGTCTTCAGAACGCAGAACTCCAGCCCCTCCATCGAGAGGGCACAGGCACAATCGGTGTTAAACGCAGCCAAAAGACTCGCGCTGATCATCACGTTAAAGGCAATGATGATCTGGTCGCCGAGGGGGTTCGTGTTGATCGAATCGAGGACGTAGTTCATCACAAACGAAACGAGAGGAAGCACGAAGAACGAGGTGATGGTGGCGGAGAGCTTCTGCACGTCACGCACCGTCAGGATCATTTCCTTGTGAAGGAAGGTGCGGTAGAGCGAGAAGCGCGTCTGCTTTCTCGGCAGCTCAGTGAGCTTCGAGCTCTCGTGGAACTTCTGGCGCACCCTCTTCTTGCGTGTCGAGCGCTCGGCCGACGAGGAAACGGCACGGAAGTAGAAAGGGATGATCAGCGAGATACCCACGACCGCCACAAAGGCCGTGACGGCGATAAGGATCGCCCAATCAAAGAGCTTGCCGGCGCCGGTCAGGATGTCGGCAAGGCAGCCGTAGTGCATGGAATATTCGGCGATATTCGCGATCACAGCGGTGATCTTCTGCATGTATTCGCCATAGTTTTGAATGAAGCGCAAGGGGTCGGGCAGGATCATCAGGAGCTTGTACGCTACATAGAAGATCCCGGCAAAGGTGATCACCAATGCCGTCACGTAAAGGATGGGATGCGACTGCAGCCAGCGCTTGCCGTAAAGAAAGGCGATCGAAAGCACGCACGCAATAAAGATCGGCGTGGCGGAAAGCACGAGATAGGCAAGAAGAGCAAAGGCAAAGAAGGCGAAGCCTTGCTTTGTCGCAATGGCAAAGCCGATCAGGAAGGGCAGGAGAAAGAAAAGGTTTTTCTTCAGCTCCCGCAAAAAGAAGAGAATGAGCTTCGATGAGGCGATCTCGCGAAAGGTACACGGGAAGGTCAGGAGCATCGAGTTTTCCTTGTCGGTGAAAAGCACGTTCTGGATCGTACCGATATTCGCAAGGATCGAAATGGCCTGCGTCAGGAGGAACATCGTGGCCAGCATATTGCGGTCAAGCGGTACGTAAAAGTAGGACTTCAGCAGGATGCAGATCGCGGTGAGCGCTGCGGTGACAACGAGCGCGGCCAACACCTGCAAAAAGACGAGAAAGGCATGCTTGCGCCTCTCGCGCTTGGCCTTTTTGCGGAGCTTATCGCCCATCTGCATGCAGAGCAGGGCACGGATGCGGCCCGCCGAGTGCTTCTGGCGCTCGACAAAGCCGATCGGCTCCTGTGAAATCGTTGTGGGGGTACTCATATCACTTCCGATCCTCCGAACGCGCCCCGGGGGCGTTTTTGGGAGTGCGGAGCATCTGGCGGACGGCGGCCTCGGCCTTCTCGATGGCGCGCGCCTCCTCGGCGGCACGCTCGGCGGCGCGTTTGGCGGCCTGCGCCTCCTTTTCGGCACGCTCGGCCTTGATCATATTCCCCTCGGGACCCTCGATATACTCAAGATAAATGTCCTCAAGAGAGCGTCCCGATTCACGGATCTCCTTCATCGTGGCGTGTACACGGATCTTGCCACCGGAAATGATGGCGATGCGGTCGCAGATGCGCTCCACGACCTCAATGATATGGCTCGAGAAGAAGACGATATTCCCGGCATTCGCGTGCTCGCGCATGCACTGCTTGATCTGATACGACGACGTCGGGTCAAGACCGGTCAAGGGCTCGTCCAGCACCCACACCTTCGGGTTGTGGATGAGCGCCGAGATCACCATGATCTTCTGCTTCATACCGTGGGAATAGCCCTTGATCTCGCGGTCAATGGCATCCTCAAGGTGGAACATGCGGGTGTATTTCTTAAGGCGCTCCTCGCGGTCCTCCTGCGACACGCGATAGAGGTCGGCCACGTAGTTGACGTACTCGCGTCCCGTCAGCTTTTCGTAGACGGCGTGGTTGTCCGACACGTAGCCGATGTGCATCTTGGCCTCCATCGGCTGGCGGGCAATGTCGTAGCCCTCGACCTCGATGCGCCCCTCGGTGATGCTTTGAATGCCGACAAGGCTCTTGATGGTCGTCGATTTACCGGCACCGTTATGGCCAATAAAGCCAAAGACCTCGCCGGCGTGGATCTCAAGGTTGATATCGTCGGCCGATTTTCTTGTCGAGCCGTTATAGATCTTCGAGAAATGCTCGATCTTGATCATGTTAACTCCCTCCGGATTGAGTGGTTCTGTCAGCGGCTTATCGCCAAGCTCAGCGATAAGGCGCAGGTGGTCCTCGCGCAGGGCTTTCTTGCGCTTGGCCAGCTCCTTATGATCGTCAGATACGCGGAAGAGGGCGGCGTAAATGCCCCAGAGAAGGAACATCGAAGCGATGAAAATGATGTAAATGGTCAACTGATACACGGGCTTGAGCACAATCGTTTCCGCCTCGATGTGGATCGCCCACTCGATGTCGTAGATTGGCTTTACGAAGGAGAACTTGTTGACGTAGAAGGCCGAATACAGGAAGAAATAGTCGACAAGCTTGCCCTCGGGGTTGAAGGAGGCGTTGTTGAACCAGCCGTCAATAAAGGCAATGACTACGAAGTAGATGGTAAAGACGCCTATGGCTCTTAGCACCAGCTTGAAATTCGGCTTCGGGAAGATGCCGAGCGCCACGCCGAAGATGGGGAGAACAAAGGCGTAAATGTGGTTAAACCAGAAAATGACCGTGCTCGGCTCGGTAAGGATCGAGTTGGTATTGGGCATCAGGATGGCAAAGAGCGCCCCGAGCACGTTGACAAGGTAAGTAAAGTAGAACAGCCCCTTCAGACGGAACACGTAGGTGATGAGCATCATCATAATGGCCGTGTTACAAAGGTGCAAAGGCAGTCCCGAAAGCCCCGTGCGGTCGACCGAGAAGTAGTTGAAGAAGGCCGAGGCCGAGAGGGCGACCATGGCGAAATGCCGTTCGTCGAACGACTTGTTGCGCAGGATAATGTAGAAATAAAACAGGACGAAGATGCTGAAATAGAGGAGCAGACGATGCTCAAGCGAAAATCCTTCCGGCTCATCTCCCCAATACCCAAGCAGCACCCCGGGTGCCCATGCGGGCATGAAGGGAATGAGGTAAGTGACAAAGAAAAGCCCGAGCGCCCCCACTCGCTTCCAGCCGCCGCCAAAGGCGCGGCGGTGCAAAAGAAGCGCAAGCTCCGAGAGCGAAACCACGCCAAGGAGCAGGATCTCTGCCATAAAGGTGATGTTCCTCCAGTGGCCAAGGGGCTCACCGATGCCGGTGATCGAGATCATGCTCTGCTTGAGAAAGCACGCCGAGAGGATATAGGACGCCGTGCCGAACAGCGCCACAAAGTCGTGGAGCGCGCGTTTGCGGAAGAAGGGAGCGAGGACCGCCATCGACACCGCAAAGAGCCCGAGCCAGCGGACGAGCGTCGCGGCGAGGGCATCGGTCGAGGTGAGAACGGACTCGGCGATGTTGGCTGTGGCCTCAAGCCCGGTCATTCCCTTACCGCCGTTAAGACCGAATTGACCGTAGATCGCGTCGTCACGGAACAGGCGGCAGCAGAAAACGCCGAGGAGAAGCACCGACAGCGTGCGACGGGTGAAATCGCGGCGGCCGACCATCGTGAAGCCGAAGTTCCACACCTTGCGGCTCCGCAAGACAAGGAAGTAAAGGGCGAGCACAAGAAGGAACGGCGCGCCAATCAGAAGATAAGTATAAGGACTCAGCATAAGACCTCTCGTAAGTATGTTGTAGGATGCCGTGCCGCACACGCGGCAGGGGCGCCGGGGCCGTCAAAAGCCGCGGCATTGACAAGGGGATGACGCGCGCACGCACGTGTGCGTATGCCCCTCGCGCGCTATACGCGCGCACATAGCTATCGTAGCCATTATAGCACCGAGGGTAGGAAATGTCAACCGTAAAAGCGTGGAAACTCGCGCGCGCGTAAAAATTTTGTCGAAAATATACAAAAACCGCCCGCGCGACCTGCCCGCCCGCACCCGCGCGCACGCCCAAGGCCGCGCCCGCCCCTCACCCCGCCTCGCTCTCTCCCCTTGCCTCCCTCCGAGAGGGAGGGGGACCGCAACGCGGTGGAAGGAGCCTGCGGCAGTTGCCTTTCCGAAGAAGCCCCCATGAAGCACTTCCTTCGCCTCCCCCCACCGCGCCACCCTTCTCACTGCCCACGCCGGGCTCCATTCTTCCCACCCAAAATGCCTTGCTTTTGCCGCCCCCTATATATATAAATATATTAATGAAGAAAACCGGCCAAAAATTTTCACCTATGAAAAGGCGTGATTTTTGCCGCGAATCTGTTTCAAAAGCCGATATTTCCGCCTAATGTAAACAATAATATACCAAAATAACTTGCAAATTTGAAAAAGCAGTGTAAAAAATACTATACATAAAAAATGCATAAAAAAGTGGTCAAAAACAAGCCAAAAATCCTTGACTCGTCCTTGACCGGAGCGTAGAAAAAGGAGGCGGTAAACCGCCTCCCTCAGTCCATGATATCCAGGATGATCCTCTGCATCCTTGGTGATCCCTCACCCATGCGGATAAGTCGGAGGCCAAGCGGT
>JAZQVJ010000135.1:0-6375 GCA_045631785.1 Eubacteriales bacterium | reverse complement strand
GACGGCTACATCTACGATAAGGACGGCGTGGCCACAGAGGAAAAGATCAATTACATGCTCGAGATGCGTGCCTCCTGCCGTGGCAAGGTACAGGATTATGCCGACAAGTTTGGTGTTCCCTTCTTCGCCGGCAAGAAGCCCTGGGGCGAGAAGGTCGACGTCGTTATGCCCTGTGCTACCCAGAACGAGGTCAATCTCGAGGACGCCAAGGCAATGGTTGCCAACGGCCTGAAGTATTACGTTGAGGTCGCGAATATGCCGACCACTGCCGATGCGGTGGCCTACCTGAAGGCAAGTGGCGTGGTGATCGCCCCCTCCAAGGCGGTCAACGCGGGCGGCGTTTCGGTTTCCGGGCTTGAGATGTCGCAGAACTCGATGCGTTACAGCTGGACGGCCGAGGAGGTCGATGAAAAGCTCCATCAGATCATGAAGGATATCTACGAGAGCTCGGTGGCCGCCGCCAAGAAGTACGGCATGGAGGGCGACCTCATTGCCGGTGCGAACATCGCGGGCTTCCTTAAGGTTGCCGATGCGATGATGGCCTACGGCGTGGTGTAACCAACAAAGGGAAAGATGCTCCAAGGGGAGCATCTTTCCTTTTATTTATGAAATTTTTCTCTTTCGTTGACATCAATTCAAAAATGTGGTATACTAATCCTCGTAAAAGGGAGTAGCAAACGCGCTTGCGCGTTTCGGCAGACGTCATCACGGCCTTTTGCCCGTTTGCCGACCTTAAGTGCAAGACTTTTGCGACAGCGTGTCGTAAAAGTTATTTTTTTAAGTCCATCCCAATTTTTTAAGGAGATCTCACATGGAAAAAAAGTTTTACTCGCTCACAGGGGACGAGGTGCTTGCGGAGGTGAATTCCACCGCCGAGGGCCTCTCCTCCGAGGAAGCGGAGCGCCGCCTTGCCGAAAACGGCAAGAACAAGCTGGCCGAGGGACGGAAAACGCCGTTATGGAAGCGCTTCCTCCAGCAGCTGGCCGATCCCATGATCATCATCCTTTTGGTGGCGGCGCTGATCTCGCTCGTGGTGTCCTTCGCCGGTCCTGCCGAGGAGCGTGAATTCGCCGACGTCATCATTATCCTCGCCGTCGTCATCATCAACGCGGTGCTTGGCGTTGTGCAGGAGTCGAAGGCCGAGGCCGCGATCGAGGCCCTGAAGCAAATGACCGCCGCCACGACCAAGGTCCTGCGCGACGGCAAGCAGATCACGATCAAATCCGAGGACCTTGTTGTCGGTGACGTGATCCTGCTTGAGGCCGGTGACGCCGTTCCCGCCGATGCGCGCATTTTGGAATGCGCCTCCTTGAAGTGTGAGGAGGCCGCCATGACGGGCGAGTCGGTCCCTGTTGAGAAGTCGGTGGGGGTCATCCCGCCGCGCGAGGACGGACGCGAGATCCCTCTCGGTGACCGCAAAAACATGGTCTACATGGGCGGCACCGCCGTCTACGGCCGAGCGACCGCCGTGATCACGGGCGCGGGCATGGACACCGAGATGGGCAAGATCGCCGGTGCCCTGGCCGATGCCAAGGAGGAGAAGACTCCCCTCCAGCTCAAGCTCTCGCAGCTCTCGAGGATCCTGACCTATATCGTGCTCGGCATCTGCGGCTTTATCTTCCTTTTCCAGCTGATCGCCAGCGGCGACTTCACCTGGGGCACGGTGCTTGACACCTTCATCATTGCCGTCAGCCTTGCCGTGGCCGCCATCCCCGAGGGGCTGGCCGCCGTTGTGACCATTGAGCTTTCGATCGGCGTCACACGCATGTCCAAAAAGGGCGCCGTCATCCGCAAGATGTCGGCCGTGGAGACGCTCGGCTGTACCGAGATCATCTGCTCGGATAAGACCGGTACCCTCACGCAGAACAAGATGACCGTCGTTGAGACGGCCTGCACGGGGGACGATGCCCTCCTTGCCCGCGCGATGGCGCTTTCGAGTGATGCAAAGCCCGGCGATAACGGCGAGGCCGTGGGTGAGCCCACCGAATGTGCGCTCGTCAACTTCGCAGGCAAGGTCGCCGAGGGCAAGACGGCCATGGATGCTGCCGCGCCCCGCATCGGCGAGATCCCCTTTGACTCCGACCGCAAGATGATGACCACCGTCTGCCGTACCGAGGGTGGCCTTCTTCAGTATACCAAGGGGGCGCCCGACGAGATCCTTGCCCGCTGCACCGCCATTGACGACGGCACGGGCGCCCGCCCGATGACCGACGAGGACCGCGCTGCCGTCCTCGCCGCCAACAAGGGGATGGCCGATCGCGCTCTGCGCGTTCTGGCCGCCGCCTATAAGACGCTGGACGGTGAGCCTTGCGACTATACGTCGGCCGCCATGGAGCGCGAGCTCGTCTTCTGCGGTCTTACGGGCATGATCGACCCCGTTCGCCCCGAGGTCAAGGATGCGATCGAGGAATGCCGCAGTGCCGGCATCCGCCCCATTATGATCACGGGCGACCACAAGGACACCGCTGTGGCGATCGCGACCGAGCTTGGCATCATCACCTCGCCCGAGGAGGCTATCACGGGCGCCGAGCTCAACGATATTTCGGACGAGGCGTTTGCCGAGGATGTGACCAAATATTCGGTCTATGCACGCGTTCAGCCCGAGCATAAGCTCCGCATCGTGCGTGCCTGGCGCCAGAAGGATAAGGTCGCGGCGATGACGGGCGACGGCGTGAACGACGCGCCCTCGATCAAGGGTGCCGACATCGGCGTGGGCATGGGCATCACGGGCACCGACGTTACGAAGAACGTGGCGGACATGATCCTTGCCGACGACAACTTTGCCACTATCGTCGAGGCCGCCGAGGAAGGGCGCCGCATCTATGACAACATCCGCCGCGCCATCCGCTTCCTCCTCTCGTCGAACCTTGCCGAGGTCGTGGGCATCTTCATCTTTACCGTGCTTGGTCTGTTCATTGACGGCCTCGGCGCGGCACTGCTCTTGCCGACGCACATCCTCTTCGTGAACCTGATCACCGACTCGCTCCCTGCGCTGGCGCTGGGCATGGAGGCCGCCGAGGCCAACATCATGAAGCGCCCGCCGCGCAAGAAGACCGAGGGTATCTTTGCCGGCGGTATGGCGTTTGACATTGCCTACGAGGGAATTTTCATCGGGCTTTTGACGCTTGCGGCTTACCTCATCGGTCACTTTGCCTTCCATGATGACAACGACGGTATGACGATGGCCTTCCTCACCCTCTCGATGGCCGAGATCTTCCACTCCTACAACATGCGCTCGGAGCGTGGCTCGATCTTTTCGGTCAAGTCGCACAACATCTACCTCTTCGGTGCGATGGCACTCGCCTTTATCCTGACGCTCGGCGTGATCTATATCCCCTTCTTCCAGGAGGCCTTTAAGTTCTCCCCCGTTTCGTTCGTTGAGTACGCGATCGCCCTCGGTCTTGCCTTTACGGTCCTGCCGGTCGTTGAGATCGTGAAGCTCATCCGCCGTAAGATCGGGAAGTAAGATGAACGTCTACGACTTTGACAAGACCATCTATCCGAAGGACTCGACGAATGAGTTCTACCTCGTGTGTCTTCGTCGGCATCCGTCCTTTCTCCTCGATCTGCCGAAGGCGCTCGTGGCGTTTCTCCGTCACCGCCGTAAAAAGCTCTCCGATGAGGGGCTGCGCGAGGTGGTCTTCTCCTCCTTCCGCCGCATCAAGGATCTTGATGCCGAGATCGAGCGCTTTTGGGAAAAGCGCGCCGACAAAATCTTCGATTATTACAAGAAGCAGCGCCGCGACGACGACGTGGTGATCTCGGCCTCGCCCGAGTTCGTTCTTCGCCCCATCGCCCGCCGCTTGGGCTTTGGCACGTTGATCGCCTCGGATTTCGATCCCGCGACCGATCGCTATACCCTCCCCCGCTGCTACGGCGAGGAGAAGCCGCCGCGCTTTCGCGCCCTCTTCCCCGATGCCACCGTTGAGAATTTCTATTCCGATTCGCTCTCGGATACCCCGATGGCCCGCCTGGCCGCGCACGCCTTCGTTGTGAAGAAGGACGGCTCGCTCGTTCCGTGGCCACAGGAGGCCTTGGAGTAACCGAGGAGCTTTCTCCGCAAAGGCCCCCCGGATCGCACGCACCGCCCTATGGGCGGTGCTTTCTTTTTCCAAAAAAGTTCTCTTTTTTTCAAAATCCCCCTTGACAAGACCGATTCTCTGCGCTATAATAATGAAGGTTAGCAGAGGCTAACTGTTATTTATGGTTTCGAGTTAGCGTTTGCTAACTTTGCGGTGCTGAGGCACGGAGGAAGCGATATGAAAACACTTAGGGAAATTGCGATCGGCGGCACGGCCCACGTCGTCAAGCTGCACGGCGAGGGCGCCATCAAGCGGCGCCTGATGGATATGGGTATCACCCGCGGGACCGAGATCTTCGTCCGCAAGGTCGCGCCGCTTGGTGATCCGATCGAGATCAATCTGCGCGGCTACGAGCTGACACTGCGCCGCGAGGACGCCCGTATGATCGAGGTGGAGTGATCCACCAACTGCAGAAGGAGACAGCTATGGCAATCCGCATCGCCCTCGCGGGCAACCCTAACTCGGGTAAGACCACCCTTTTCAACGCACTGACCGGCTCGAACCAATTCGTCGGGAACTGGCCGGGTGTCACGGTGGAGAAGAAGGAAGGATATATGAAGCGCCGTGACGGCGTGATCGTAACCGATCTCCCCGGCATCTATTCGCTCTCCCCCTATACGCCCGAGGAGATCGTCGCGCGCCGCTATCTCGTCGAGGAAAAGCCCGACGTGATCCTGAATATCGTCGATGCCTCGAACATCGAGCGCAACCTCTATCTCACAAGCCAGCTCTCCGAGCTTGGCATCCCCGTGGTCATCGCCCTCAATATGATGGACGTGGTAAAGAAGCGGGGCGACTCCCTTCGTATTGACGAGCTTTCCCACCGTCTTGGCTGTCCCGTGGTGCCGATCTCGGCGCTGCGGAGCGAGGGGATCGACGAGGTCGCCGAGGCCTCCCTTGCGGCGGTGGGCGCTCCCCCGCCTCTGCCGAAGCACAGCTTCCGCGGCGCTGTCGAGCACGCCCTCGCCCACATTGAGGAGGCGGTGCTGCACACAATGCCAAAGGAGCAGCAGCGGTGGTACGCCGTCAAGATCTTCGAGCGCGATGCCTCGGTGGCCAAGGAGCTTGCGATCCCGGCGGAAACGCTGTCGCACATTGAGGAGGATATCCTCTCTTGCGAACGGGAGATGGATGACGATGCCGAGAGCATCATCGCCAACGAGCGCTACCTGTCGGTCGCCGCAGTCCTTGCGGGCGTCTACAAGCGCAAGAAAAACGGCAATCTCTCCACCTCGGACAAGATCGACCGCGTGGTAACCAACCGCTTTGCGGCGCTCCCCATCTTCGCCCTCGTTATATTCCTCATTTATTTTATCTCGGTCACCACCGTCGGCACATGGGTCACCGATTGGACGAACGACGGTCTTTTTGGTGACGGCTTCCACCTCCTCGGTATCGGCGGCGGCAAGTATGCCGATGCCGCCGAGAGCTACGGCGAGGCCGATGCCATCCTATCCGGCTATCTCGATCATCTTGAGGCCGGCGGCACCGACGTTTCCTCGGTGCGCGAGGCGCTGGACACCGAGGCCGAGGGCTTCACCCCCGAGGCGGCCAAGAATGCGCTTGACGCCCTGGATGAGGGCCTTGCTGACACCGATGAATTCAGTTATATCTCGGTGGATGAGGAAACCCTCGCCGAGGCGACCGTCACGGTCACGGGTGCGGACTTCACCGCCGCTATCGCCACCGCCTATGATTTCGGCTTCGCGGAGCCGGATCCTGCCGATTACGGCATCTTCGTCCTCGGTATCCCCGTGCTCGTCGGCAACGCCCTCGAGGCGATCGGCTGCTGGGATTGGCTCTCGGGGCTGATCCTCGACGGTATTGTCGCCGGCGTGGGGGCCGTGCTCGGCTTCGTGCCGCAGATCCTCGTTCTCTTTCTCTTCCTTGCCTTCCTTGAGGCGTGCGGTTATATGTCGCGCATCGCCTTCGTCCTTGACAGGCTGTTCCGCCGCTTTGGCCTTTCGGGCAAGTCCTTTATCCCGATGCTGGTTGGCACGGGCTGTAGCGTTCCCGGTATCATGGCCTCGCGCACGATCGAGAGCGAACGCGACCGCCGTATGACCATCATCACAACGACATTCATTCCCTGTGGCGCAAAGCTTCCCATCGACGGCTTGATCGCAGGCGCACTCTTCGATAACGCATGGTGGGTTGCCGCCAGCGCATATTTCCTGGGAATCTTCGCCATCGTCATATCGGGTATTATGCTCAAGAAAACAAAGCCGTTTTCCGGCGATCCCGCTCCGTTCGTCATGGAGCTTCCCGCTTACCATATGCCCACACCCAAAAG
>JAZQVJ010000134.1:0-2712 GCA_045631785.1 Eubacteriales bacterium | reverse complement strand
CCGAAGGTTTCAACCATGACCGATACGGGGCGGGCAACGCCGATGGCGTAGGCAAGCTGCACCTCACAGCGGCCGGCAAGACCAGCGGCGACGACGTTCTTGGCAAGATAGCGCGCGGCATAGGAGGCGCTGCGGTCGACCTTTGTCGGATCCTTGCCGGAGAAGGCACCGCCGCCATGGCGCGAATAGCCACCGTAGGTATCGACGATGATCTTGCGGCCGGTAAGGCCGGTGTCGCCGGTCGGACCGCCGACAACAAAGCGGCCCGTGGGGTTGACATAGATCTTGGTAGCATCATCAAGAAGCTCTGCGGGAATGACCGGGGTGATGACCTCACGGATAATATCCCTCCGCATCTCGGCCATATCCACATCGGGATCGTGCTGAGAGGAAATAACCACCGTATCCACACGCAGGGGCTTGTCCCCCTCGTATTCGACCGTGACCTGAGTCTTCCCGTCGGGGCGCAGGTATGACAGCACCCCGCTGCGGCGCACCTCGGAAAGACGCCGAGCGAGGCGGTGAGAGAGCGAGATAGGGAGGGGCATCAGCTCGGGCGTTTCGCGGCAGGCATAGCCAAACATCAAGCCTTGGTCGCCGGCGCCGATGTTAAGGCCGTCGGTCATTTCACCCTTCTTATCCTCCTCGCAGCGATCAACACCCATAGCAATGTCGGGCGACTGCTCGTGAATCGAGGAAAGAACGGCACAGGTATTACCGTCAAAGCCGTAATCTCCGCGATCGTAGCCGATCTCGGTCACGGTCCTCCGCACGACGGCCGGGATGTCGACGTACGCACGCGTCGTGATCTCGCCCATAACGGTAACGATACCGGTGGTGGCAAAGGTCTCACAGGCGACACGCGACTCGGGGTCCTGGCGGAGCATCTCGTCAAGGATCGCATCCGAGATCATGTCACACATTTTGTCGGGGTGGCCCTCGGTCACCGATTCAGAGGTAAAAAGTCTTTTGTTCATAGGTCTTCCTTCTTGTCATATCAAAAAGATCGGGGCACGTGCCGTGTCCCGATCGTAGGCTCTCATCTATCGGGATTTAGCACCTTGAATCAACAGGTTGCCGGGCTTCACAGGGCCAGTCCCTCCGCCACTCTTGATAAGATATTGTATTTATTTGTGAAATAAGTATATCACATCGCGAGAGAATTTGCAATAGGATTTTGAAAAAAGAGAGAATTTTACTCGTAGCGGAGCTTATCCATTGCAGATGCCATATCTGCGGCGCCAAAGACCGAGGAGCCGGCCACAAGAACGTCCGAGCCGGCATCGCGTGCGGCCTTGGCCGTTTTTTCGTTGATGCCGCCGTCTACCTCAAGGAAGATCGGGAGCCCCTGCTTTTTGATCTCCTCCTTGAGGCGGGTGACCTTAGCAAGGCACTCGGGGATCATCGACTGGCCGCCAAAGCCCGGCTCCACTGTCATCACGAGGACAAAATCGCAAAGCGGCAGAAGCGGGAAAATAGCCTCGGGAGGAGTGGCCGGCTTGATGGATAGCCCTGCGAGCTTCCCCGATGCGCGGATAAGACCGAGGGCGGCGGACGGATCGGCAGTAGCCTCGTAATGGATGGTAACCCAATCGGCACCCGCCTTGATAAACTCGGGAATATAGCGCTCGGGGCGGTCGATCATCAGGTGAACGTCAAAGGGAAGATCGGTGTACGGGCGGAGTGCCGCGATCACCGAATAGCCGAAGCTGAGGTTGGGAACAAAGTGACCGTCCATCACGTCAAGGTGGACGGCATCGGCACCGGCCTTATCAATAGCCTTTACGGCATCGCCCATATGAGCGAAGTCGCAAGCGAGGATCGAGGGAGCAATACGGATCATGGGACTTTACCTTTCATTTTTTTATTTTTGGCAATAACACCGAATACGGTGTTTTCCATAAGATGATATTGTGGATCCCGTACGCGGTGTGCATCACGGAGCAAAAAGACAGGACGTGGGATCGGACGGTGCATACGCGTGCGTTCACCGGGGGGCTTGCGCCCCCTTTTTATTTTTTAACGCAAAGAAGACAGACGGCGTGAGCCGCGATCGCTTCTCCACTCCCCGTAAAGCCAAGCCCCTCCTCGGTGGTGGCCTTGATATTCACGGCATCGGGAGAGCAGGCAAGAAGCGAGGCGACGGTATCACGCATTGCGGGAATATAGGGAGCGAGCCTCGGCCGTTGAGCCACCACTGTCGCGTCGATATTGGCGATGGCGTAGCCATGCCCGTCAAGGATAAGAAAGACGCGGCGGACAAGCTCCTTGCTGTCGATGCCGCAAAGGGCGGGATCGGTATCGGGGAAATGCCTGCCGATATCCCCTTCCCCAAGGGCGCCGAGGATAGCATCCATCACGGCGTGCAGAAGCACATCGGCATCCGAATGGCCGAGAAGACCGAGGTGGTAGGGAACCTCGATGCCGCCGAGAACAAGAGGGCGCTCGGAGGTCAGACGATGGACGTCATAGCCGTGGCCAATGCGATACATCATGCTTTGTTCTCCTTTGCTTTTTCCCTTTGGGCAAGGACGGCGGCCGCCCGATCGAGATCCTCATATCGTGTGATCTTGACGGCGGCGCTTGGACCATCCACCATACGGATGCGCTGGCCGAGCGACTCGATCAGCATATTATCGTCGGTGACGGCGGTTCCCCACTTCATGGCGGAGGTGGCGGCCGCCATATACATCGGATACGCGAAGACCTGGG
>JAZQVJ010000133.1:0-4315 GCA_045631785.1 Eubacteriales bacterium | reverse complement strand
CCCTGCCGACTTCTCCCCGGCACCCCCGAAAGCACCGACGCCTACCACCCCCTGAACTATTAACCCAAATCAAAGGAACGACTATGAAGAAGCTGAAACAAACCGCGGCCGCCCTCATCCTTGAGGCCGCCGCCAAGGTCTTCCCCGAGGCCGAAATGCCGACCGCCGAGGAGATCGTCTCCCTGCTCGAGTATCCGCCCGACAGCACGATGGGCGACCTCGCCTTCCCCTGCTTCCGTCTTTCGCGCGTTTTGCGCTCGGCGCCCCCGAAGATCGCCGCGGCCCTGGCCGAGGCCATTACGGGAGAAGCGTTTGCCCGTGTGGAGGCGGTCGGCGGTTATCTCAATTTCTTTGTTGATGCCGCGGCCTTCACCGAGCGCCTGCTTGCCGATATCGCCGCCGAGGGCGAGGACTATGGCTCGCCGCGGATCGGCGGCGGCCGTACGGTCGTCCTTGACTACTCCTCCCCGAACGTAGCCAAGCCCTTCCACATCGGGCATCTCGGAACGACGGTCATCGGCCACTCGCTGAAGCTCCTGCATGAGTTTGCCGGCTATAAGTGCATCGGTATCAATCACCTCGGTGACTGGGGCACGCAGTTCGGCAAGCTGATCGTGGCCTACCGCCGCTGGGGGGAGCGCGCCGAGGTTGAGGCCCGGGAGATCGACGAGCTTGTGCGGCTTTACGTCAAGTTCCACGCCGAGGCTGAGGCCGATCCCGCCCTTGAGGACGAGGCGCGCGCCGAGTTCAAGAAGCTTGAGATGCACGACGAGGAGAACCTCGCCCTTTGGCGCTGGTTCATTGAGATCAGCCTGCGCGAGTACCAAAAGACCTACCGCATGCTCGGCATCGAGTTTGACAGCTATAACGGCGAGAGCTTCTACACCGATAAGATGCCCGCTGAGATCGAGAAGATCCGGGCGGCCGGGATCCTCACGCTGGATGACGGCGCCTCGGTGGTCAATCTCGAGGAATGGAAGATGCCGCCCTGCCTCATCCTGAAGCGCGACGGCTCGACGCTGTATCCGACGCGTGACATTGCCGCCGCCGCCTACCGCCGCCGCACCTACGACTTTGACAAGTGCATTTACGTCACGAGCGCCGGCCAGAGCCTGCACTTTGCCCAGTGGTTCAAGGTCGTCGAGCTGATGGGCTACGATTGGGCCGACCGCCTTGTCCATGTTCCCTACGGCACGGTGAGCCTTGGCGGTGCCAAGCTGGCCACCCGTACCGGTAACGTCGTGCTTCTGAAGGACCTCTTTGCCGAGGCCGTTGACAAGGTGCGCGCCATCACCCGTGAAAAGAACCCTGCCGCCGCTGAGGACGAGGCCGTGGTCGAGGCCGTCGGTGTTGGTGCTGTCATCTTCTACTATCTCTCGGGCAGCCGAATTCACGACATCAACTTCTCGCTCACCGATGCCCTCTCGTTCGAGGGGAACACCGGTCCTTACGCGCAGTACACCTACGCGCGCACCTGCTCGCTGCTTGAAAAGGCAGGCGAGGTTCCCACCTACCAAAGGACCGACGCCCCCCTGACCGAGGAGGAGCGCACCTTGGCGCGCACCCTTGCGCTCTTCCCCGAGCGCGTCGCGGAGGCGCTCAGGGACTACGAGCCCTCGGTCATCACGCGGTACATCCTCGACCTTTGCGCCGCCTTCAACCGCTTCTACCACGAGTGCCACATCCTCTCGGCGGAGGATGCCGCCGTCCGCCGGAACCGCATTGCCACCGTGGCTGCGGTGCGTACCGTCCTTGGGCGTGCGCTCGGTCTCATCTGCCTCAAAACCCCCGAAAAGATCTAAGACAAGGAGAAAGCTTTATGTCAGGACATAGCAAATGGAATAACATCAAGCGCAAGAAGGAAAAGACCGATGCGCAGAAGGGGAAGATCTTTACGAAGATCGGCAAGGAGATGGCGGTTGCCATCCGTGCCGGCGGCCCGAACCCCGACAATAACTCGCGCCTGCGTGATCTGATCGCCAAGGCCAAGGCCAACAACGTGCCGAATGACAACATCGAGCGCGTCATCAAGAAGTTCTCGACCGATTCCTCGATCGAATACGAGGAGATCGTTTACGAGGGCTACGGTCCCTCGGGCGTTGCCGTCATCGTTGAAACCACGACCGACAACCGCAACCGCACGGCGGGTGCCGTGCGCTCCTACTTCTCGAAGTTCCACGGCAACATGGGGCAAACGGGCAGTGTCAGCTTCCTCTTTGAGGAGAAGGGGCTCATCACCATTATCGACGAGGACGACGAGATCGACGAGGACGCCCTGATGGAGGCCGCGCTTGAGGCCGGGGCCGCCGATTTCTCGGGGGATGAGGGCTGTTACGAGATCTACACCGAGCTCTCTGACCTTGAGGCCGTTCGCGCCGCCCTTGCAGAGGCCGGCTACAAGCCCGAGAGCGCCGAGCGCGCGATGGTCCCCACCTCGACGGTCGCACTGACCGACGAGGAGGACATCAAGATGATGGAGCTTCTCCTTGAGCGCCTTGACGACGACGATGACGTGCAGAACGTCTTTCACAACTGGGAAAGCTAAGATCCTTCAAAGAAAAAGAACGGATAAGCCGTGGCTTATCCGTTCTTTTTTTCTTCCTTTTGCTTTTCAACGGGATGGGTGTAGGCGTAATTGTACCGATACCGATACTTATATTTCCCCTTGTCACGGCCATAGCCGCCGACCTTGGGATCAACGTCATTCAAGACAAAGCCAAGCACCTTGGCATCCACACCCGAGAGCGAGGCCAACGCCTCGGCAACAGCACGGCGGTCATCGAGGCGCGAGCGCACCGCCACGACGTACCCCGTCACAAGGGCGGTGGGGATCAGTGGATCCACCACCACGCCGACGGGCGGAAAGTCGATGAAGATGGCATCGTACCTCTGCTGCATAGCCAGGATCAGCGCCTCAAAGGCGGGCGTTGCGAGAAGCTCGGAGGGGTTCGGCGGGATGTGCCCCGCAGGGATCAGATCAAGGCCGGGGATGACGGTAGAAAGGATCGCCTTATCGTAATCGGTGATGATGCCCGCCGTGATCTCGGAAAGGCCGTTGGTGCGCTCCGAGCCGAAGATCTTGTGCTGTGCCGGGTTACGCATATCGGCATCGATCAGGATGGCACGCTTGCCAAGCTCGGCAAACGATGCCGCGATATTGGCAATAAGCACCGATTTCCCGGCATGAGCGAAGGCGCTCGTGATAGCGTACACGGGGCATTTGACGTCACGCGCCGTGTACAGCATATTGGTGCGGATCTCCTTGAAGGCCTCACCGATCGAGAAGGGGGTATTCGGCCCCACAAGTACATTCTTATACCGACTCATTGCCGCACGCCCTCCTTATCTGTTCTTCTAAAGCCACCGTGCCCCTCGGCATTCGGGAAGGTAGGCACAGCGCCCAGCACGGGAAGCTCAAAGCGAAGCAGATCCTCAACGGCATACACCGTGGTATCAAAGAGATCACGCAGGAAGAAGGCAACGTACACAAGAATAACAGCCACTATAGCGGCTAAGATGACGTTGCGCGAAAGGTTCGGCGAATCCTCGACGGTATCCAGCGCGGGCTGACCGATCACCTTGGCGATACCGATCTGCACGGTGCTGTTCAGCACCTCGGGAGCGATCTCGGCCGCGATCTTTGCCATCTCATAGGCCTCCTCCGGATCTGTCGAGGAGATAGTGATATAGAAGATCTTCGTATCCATGATGCCGGTTGACATCATCGAACGCACGCGGCTCCAGCCAACGGGGATCTCGGCCCCGTCCTGCACGGTATACGTCCACTGGGGGAACATCGCCTCGCCGTCCTTTTGGAGCTTGGCCATCTCAAGAGCCACGCGCTGGGCGAACAGATCCGAGTGGCGGAGAACGGGAGGATAGGTCTCGGCCAGGGCATCCGCCGTCGAATTGTTGAGCGAGCTTGCCGAGGACTGTGCGTTCGGGTCCACATACATTTTAACAGTGGAAGAATACCTTTTGGGGATAAAGAGCGAGGTGTAGACACCTGCGGCGAGACCGACGACCACGGCGGCAAGCAGCAAAAAGATCCAGCACTTGCCGAGGACCGTGACAAAGAACTTGAGATCGATCTCGTAATCGCCTCGCCGTACAAGGTCTTGGCGGTTATTATCCATCGAAGCGAACCTCCTACTATGATCACACGGAGGACCGTGTGGCGGAAAAACTCAGTTAGCGGCCGAAACGATCGCCGTAAACTTATCGGTAACGAGCGAGGCGCCGCCGATCAGACCACCGTCGACATTCTCCTTGGCGAGGAGATCGGCGGCGTTCTTCTCGTTCATAGAGCCGCCGT
>JAZQVJ010000132.1:0-2743 GCA_045631785.1 Eubacteriales bacterium | reverse complement strand
CGGTCGCCGTATGTCGTATACGGCTTCCCGGCGTCCGCATCCAAACCCTCTCATCCGTTTTATCTCCGCGAGCAAGTCGCAGGCATAAATTGCGTTCTTCGCCCCTGCGCCTCAACAACCAAAAGCCTCGCCCTCCGGGAGAGGTGGCACGCAGAGCGTGACGGAGAGGGCTTCCGCGCCATAGAAATTTTCCCACCGCCTCCCCTTCGCGGACAAATCAGCCCCCCTCCGGGCAATCAAGCCCCCCTCCGGGAGGGGGGATAAAGGGGGGAGCCCGCGGCAGCCTCCCTTACGAAGATTTCCTCACGAAGCACCTCCGCCTTCCCCTCGCAGGCTAAAACGGCGATAAGCCCCACAAAACGAATATAAAAAAGCCCCTTGCGGGGCTTTTTTATATGATCGGCTGGCCGTTGATGATCAGCCCGAAGGCAAGCGAGAGGCGCTCCGCCGCGCGCTTACACATGAGCATGCGACCGAGGAAGATCTCAAAATAGTCCATCACAGGGCTTATCTCGGTGTCGATCGTAAGAGAAAGCACGATGCGCCCCTCCTCGGGCCTTGTTGAAAGCAGGGAGGAGATGACCGAATAGTTCACGCGGTCGTGGATATCGAAGGTCGCGCGGTCGCTCTGCCGCACGCGCGAGCGCCGCACGTCGGATTTGTCAGCCAGGATAAGCGCGGCCGCCACCTCACTGATGGCCTCCCCCTCGTCCTCGTCGTGGTTGCCGATGGCGCTCACCACCGTGGCGATCTCCTCGGCCTCCATCCCCATCGTGTCAAGAAGGCGGAAGGCCATCAGGGCGCCGCTTTGCGAGTGCTTTTTGCGGTTGACGATATTGCCGAGGTCGTGCAGATGCGCCGCAATGCGCGCAAGCTCGGCCGTGCGCTCGGGGTACCCAAGCGCCGTCAGAATATCCCCCGCGCGCTTGGCAACGATCCCCACGTGCGCGTGGTTATGCTCGGTGTAGCCGATGGCAGAAAGCGCCCTGTCGGCCATCTCAATATAGGTCTTGATCCTCGGATCCTGTTTTACGTCGGAATAGGTCAGCATGAAATCACCTCGGGAAAAATAAGTAAAGAGCCGTTAGTATCTACCGTTAGTATCTACCGTTCGGTCCCGTTTTTCACGGCTGCGCTTGCGCGCATTGCGGTGTTTTACCGGAGATCCTCGTAAAAATTTGAAAGGGCGGCTTCGCGGTAGGGGGCCACCCACAGGGTTCCGATGCCGCAAACGCAGGAGCCGAGGAGCGACCAGAGGAACATCACGAAGTCCATGCAGAAGGCGCGCCATTTATGCCCGCGCATCATGCGAGCGCTCTCGGCAAGGCATTCGCTCGGCGTCATTTCGGGGTTGTCGGCCGCCACGTAGAACGCAAGGCGATAGGAGTACGACTTGATGATGCCGGGCACGATAAGGAGCAGCGACCACAGGAAAACAAAGATGCCCCGGAGCAGAAGCACGAGCGTTGTGCGGACGAACTGCCCATTCGCAAAGCCCTGGGCGATATCCATAATATCGAATTTCTCCTTGCCGCGCGCCAGCGCCACGAACATATAAGAGAGCGAGAAGGTCAGCGGCCCGACCGCGAGGAACCCGACAATAAAGGACGAGGCAAGGCTGATGAGCGTTGAAAAAATAAAGCAAACGACAAGGCCGAAAAGCCAGCCCTCGGCAAAGATGTTGCCGCCAAGCTGTTGGCGCGCCCTTGCGCGGATCTCGCTGTTATTGTGCATACGGCGGTCCTTTCCGCCCCGGACGGGGCAAGCGGTGTTCTTCTATTATTATACATTATAGCGCACGGGAGCCGAAAATGCAAGAGAATAGTTTCCACCCCCCGGTGTCATACTTTATAAAAACGAAGGAGATACCGATGAACAAAGACCAATACCGCGCCCTCGCCGACCGTCGCGCCGGGCGCTCTCCCATTCTCTCAAACTGTGTGGCCGCCTTTCTTGTGGGCGGCTCGATCTGCCTGTTCGGCGAGGCGCTTTCCTCGCTTTATCTCACCCTCGGCGCTGACGAAAGGACGGCGGGAACTCTTGTCACCGTCACGCTTATCTTTCTTTCCGCACTATCGACGGGGATCGGCGTTTTCGATACCGTGGCCCGCGTTGCGGGTGCCGGGACGCTCGTCCCCGTGACCGGCTTTGCCAACTCGGTGGTTTCCCCCGCGCTCGATGCATCGCTCGAGGGGCGCGTGCTCGGCATCGGGGCGAAGATCTTCACCGTGGCGGGCCCCGTCCTTCTCTACGCAATCCTCAGCGGCGCCGTGTACGGCGTCATCCTCTTTATCTTCGGGGGTGCCGCATGAGCCGCCTCTTATCGCTCCCCGGGGCCTACCTCTCGGCCTCGGCGGCGGTCGGCGGCTACGAGGAGCGCCGCGGGCCCTTTGGCGAGCATTTCGACTATTGCGCCGAGGACGACCGCTTCGGTATGGAGTCCTTTGAGCTGGCCGAGGGCGAGATGGCGCGCATGGCCCTCTCCTTCGCCCTCGGGAAGGCCGGTGTCGCCCCCGGCGATCTCGATCTTCTGTTTGCCGGTGACCTGCAAAACCAGTGCGTGGCCTCGTCGCAGGGGCTGACCTCGCTCGGCGCGCCCTTCCTTGGGCTTTTCGGCGCCTGCTCCACGATGGTCGAGGGGCTGGGCGTTGCCGCCCTCGCCCTCGCCGCCACCCCCGCGCTCCGCACGGTCGGCGTCGTCACCTCGTCGCATAACGCCGCCGCCGAAAGGCAGTTCCGCACC
>JAZQVJ010000131.1:0-1181 GCA_045631785.1 Eubacteriales bacterium | reverse complement strand
GTGCAAGGGCAGGGGTGGGGGCGAGGGTGGCCAAGAGATAGCCGGCGGTGGCAAGGATACCGCCGACGCTGAGGAGGAGGCGGAGGTCTGCTTTTTCGCTCACGGCGGCGTAGGCAACGCGCGCCGTTCCCATCAGGGCGGCAAAAAGGCAGGGGCCTGCGAGATCGCCGAGCGCCTTACTGACGCCGAGGCCCGCCTCGGCGAAGGCAGAGGCCCACTGACTCATCGAAAGCTCCGCAGCGCCGGCGGCCATCATCACGAGAAGAAAGAGCCAAAAAACAGGACGGCCGAGGAGCGAGGGCGAATGCTTCCCCTCGACGGTGGCACTCGCAGGGGCAGGAAGGGGGACCAGCGAGAAGAGGACGGCATTGGCAAAGGGGAGAAGCGACCATAGGAGGGGAAGGATCCACCAGCTGCCCTCGCCCGCGAGCCACAAAAAGAGGGTGGAGAGCAGGATAACGACGACCGTCCCCCAGCAATAGCACGAATGGAGGAAGCCCATCGTTGCCGTCTTATTTTTCGTGGGGCAGGCCTCGACGATCGGGCTGACGAGCGCCTCCGCAAGGCCACCGCCGAGCGCACAGAGGATATCGGCGATCAAAAGACCGAACCAAGCATCGGCAAAGAGGAAGGGGAGGGCGCCGAGCGCAACGAGCCCGCACGCCGAGAGGAGGGCCGAGGCGATCATCAGGGGGCGATAGCCGATCCTGTCAGCAAAGAGTGCGGCAAGGAGATCGACCGTCAGCTGGATGACAAAGTTCAGGGTAATGAGCACCGTGATACGCGAGAGCGCGACGCCAAAGCTCTCATTGAATATAAGAAAAAAGAGGGGAGCAAGATTGGTGGTGGCTGCCATCGTCACCGAGGCCGTGCAGGAGGCGGCGACGGTATGGCGGAAGTCGAGTGCTTTCATAGGAACCTCGCGGTGTTTCGTGATGCTCTTATGATAGCACATTATGCGGCCTTTGGCAAGGTGAGCAAGAAAAAAACGCCACGGTGTGGCGTTTTTTTCTTGCTCACCCGGAGGGGGGAGGCTAAGGTTAGCCTGCGAGGGTGGCGCAGTGGGGAAATGGCTATGGCGCGGAGGCCCTCTCCGTCACGCTCTGCGTGCCACCTCTCCCGGAGGGCGAGGCTTTTGGTTGTTGAGGCGCAGGGGGCGGAGAGCGCAATTTTAGCCTGCG
>JAZQVJ010000130.1:0-8658 GCA_045631785.1 Eubacteriales bacterium | reverse complement strand
GGACTTGAAACCGAGCGCAAATTCTTGATTGCGATGCCCGACACCGATCGCCTGCTTTCCGAGCCGGACGCGCGCGCCGACCGCATCACGCAGACCTATCTTTGCGGGGATCCCGGGGTGGCGGCGCGCGTCCGCCGCCGCGAGAGCGACCGCGGGGTGGAATACACGTATACCGTCAAGCGCCCCCTCTCGGCCCTCACCGCCATGGAGGATGAGCGTATCCTTGGGCGGGAGGAGTACGAGGCCCTTCTTCTCTCGGCCGATCCTGCCCTCCGCCCCATTGAAAAAACGCGGATCTCGGTGCCGTACGCGGGGCGCCTCCTTGAGATCGACATCTATCCCTTCTGGGAGAGGACCGCCGTCCTTGAGATCGAGCTGCCGAGCGAGGACGCGCCCTTTTCGCTTCCGCCCTACCTGACCGTCCTCCGCGAGGTTACGGGCGATCGGCGGTATAAAAACGTGTCGCTGGCCAAGGAGATCCCCGGGGAAGACGAATAAGGTCGCCTTCTTCGCTTTAACGCGCTAAAAAAAGGTGCAGACAATTTCATGCAAAGGGCTTGCATTTTTTTGTCGTTTGGTGTATGATAGGGGCATACTTGCTTTCATATAATGAAAGCTCTCCATTCGGTTACAAGGGACAAGCCCTGTAATAAATAAAAATCTTTTGGAGGAAATCACAATGAAACGCATCCTTTCCCTGGTCCTTGCTGTTATCATGCTGGTTGGCTGCTGCTCGATGTTCGCTTCGTGCGGCGGCAAGGATCCCAGCGAGGTCAAGGCGGCGCTGATCGCTCTGCACGGCGTTAGCTCCACCTACGACAAGAACTTCATCGAGGCCTTTGAGACTGCTTGCAAAAATAAGGGCCTGAAGGAAGAGAACTACACCATCATCACCGATATCCCCGAGGGCACTGCCTGCTACGATGCCGCTGCCGACTTCGCGGATGACGGTTATGACGTCATCTTCGCCGATTCCTTCGGTCATGAGAATTTTATGATCCAGGCCGCCGAGGAATTCCCGAAGGTTCAGTTCTGCCACGCCACCGGTACGCAGGCTCACACGGCGGATCTTGACAACTTCCAGAACGCCTTTGCCTCGATCTACGAGGGCCGTTACCTCGCCGGTGTCGCCGCCGGTCTGAAGCTCCTTGAGATGTACGATACCGATAACGACGGTGCGATCGCTGCTGCCGACGCTAAGATCGGCTACGTCGGCGCTTGGCCCTTCGCTGAGGTTATCTCGGGCTACACCGCCTTCTTCCTTGGCGTCCGTTCGGTCGTTCCGAACGCCACGATGGAGGTCCGCTACACCAACTCCTGGTATGACGAGCTTGGTGAGAAGACTACCGCCGAGGCTCTGATCGCTAACGGCTGCAAGCTGATCTCCCAGCACGCCGACTCGATGGGTGCCCCTACCGCCTGTGAGAATGAGAACATCCCGAACGTTGCCTACAACGGCACCACCGGCAAGGCCAACACCTTTGTGATCGCCTCCAGAATCAACTGGGTCCCCTACTTTGAGTACATGCTTGATTGCGTCATCAACGGTGACGATATCAAGGAGGACTACACCGGCTCTATCGCCACCGGCTCGGTGCAGATCACGGTTCTCGGTACTGCCGCTGCCGCCGGCACGCAGGCCAAGCTTGACGCCGTGAAGGCGCAGTTCGAGGCCGGCACCCTCAAGGTCTTCGATTGCTCGAAGTTCACTGTCAATAACGGCCAGACTCTCACCACCTACAAGGCCGACGTTGACACCGATAAGGACTACACGCCCGACACCGAGGTCATCAAGACCGAGAACGGCGTGACCTACTTCGCTGAGTCCGAGTTCCGTTCGGCTCCCTACTTTGACATCATCATCGACGGTATCACCATCGGTGAGTCGGTTGTTGAAGCCCAGTAATTTTCCCAAATGAACAGCATATGGCGGAGCCTCGGCTCCGCCTTATGCCGTATTTTTAGACCTCGCTTCAAAATCCTTTCATGGAGGACCTATCGTGGAAAAAAAGCCCATTATTCAGCTCGAGGGCATTACCAAGCATTTTGGCAAGGTGCTTGCCAACAACAACGTGACGATGGATATACGGAGGGGCGAGATCCTTTCGGTCCTCGGTGAGAACGGTTGCGGCAAGACGACGCTTATGAATATGATCGCCGGCATCTACTATCCCGATTCCGGCAGGATCCTTATTAACGGCGAGGAGGTCAAGATCGCCTCTCCCCGCGACGCCTTTACCTACAAGATCGGTATGATCCATCAGCATTTCAAGCTGATCGACGTTTTTTCTGCTGTTGAAAACATCGTTCTCGGTGTCAAGGACGGCAAATATGATTTGAATCAGGCAAGAACCCGTATTCTCACTATGAGCAAGAAATACGGCTTTCATATAGATCCCGATAAAAAGATCCACGAGATGTCGGTGTCGGAAAAGCAAACGGTAGAGATCATCAAGGTGCTGTACCGCGGCGCCGATATCCTGATCCTGGACGAGCCGACCGCCGTCCTTACTCCCCAGGAGATCCGGATGCTCTTTAACGTCTTGCGCGCGATGCGCGAGGACGGGAAGTCGATCGTTATCATCACGCATAAGCTGAACGAGGTGATGGAGATCTCGGATCGTGTGGCCATCCTCCGGAAGGGCGTGCATATCGCCACGGTCAACACGGCGGAAACGAGCGAGAAGGCGCTGACCGAGATGATGGACGCGCAGAAGATCGAGCTGAACATTGATCGTCCTCAGCCCGTCGATCCTCAAAAGCGTCTTGAGATTAAGAACCTTTCCATCACCGATGCCGACGGCATCAAGGTGCTTGATGACGTGAGCTTTGAAGCGAACAGCGGCGAGATCCTCGGTATCGCGGGCATCGCCGGCTCGGGCCAGCGCGAGCTTCTCGAGGCGATCGCGGGACTTCAGAGGACCGAGCACGGCTCTCACGTCCTTTACTATCCTCCCGAGGGGGGCGAGGAGGATCTGATCAACAAAACGCCGCTTGCGATCCGCGAGCTCGGTGTGCGTCTGTCCTTCGTTCCTGAGGATCGCCTTGGCATGGGCCTTGTCGGTAATATGGATATCGTTGACAATATGATGCTTCGCAGCTACCGCCGCGGGAAGTCCTTCTTCCTTGATAGGCACAAGCCGGCCGAGCTTGCCGATACCATTATCAAGGACCTGCAGGTCTCCACTCCCGGCGCTCACACCGCCGTCCGCAAGCTGTCGGGCGGCAACGTGCAAAAGGTGCTTGTCGGTCGCGAGATCGCCGCAGCTCCCACAGTCCTGATGGCCGCCTATCCCGTGCGCGGCCTTGTCATCAATTCCTCGTATACGATCTACAACCTTCTCACCAAGCAGAAGGAGAAGGGCGTTGCCGTCATCTTCGTTGGTGAGGACCTTGACGTTTTGCTTGCGCTTTGCGACCGTATCATGGTCGTCAGCGGCGGTAGAGTGACGGGGATCGTCGACGCCCGCACCGCCGAAAAGGACGAGGTGGGCTTACTGATGGTAAAAACCGAGAAAGCTGAGGTGGCGGAGGCATGAAAAAAACCGTAACCGCAAAAAAAGAACCGCTGGTTCACATCGTTAAGCGCGATGGACTGACGGCCAAAAAGAAGGTGCTGTTTTACGCCATCGCCATCGTTGGCGGTCTTCTTCTCGGCGGCATTCTCTGCTCGCTCTTTTCGTCGAAAAATCCCATTGATTTCTTCGTGGCGCTCGTCTCGGGGGCGTTCGGCACCGTTCGCCGCCTTTGGCTGCTTCTTCAGGGAACGGCGCTTCTGCTCGGTGTCTCCTTGGCGCTTGTGCCCGCCTTCAAAATGAAGTTTTGGAACCTTGGCGGCAACGGCCAGATCCTGATGGGCTGCCTTGCCTACGTTGCCTGCATGTATTACCTCGGCGGTAAGGTCCCCGGCTTTGTCATTGTCCTTCTCGGGCTTCTTGGCGGCCTTGTGGCAGGTGCCGTTTGGGCACTGATCCCCGCCCTCTTTAAGGCGTATTTCAATACGAACGAGTCGCTCTTCACCCTGATGATGAACTACATCGCCTCGGGCCTTGTGGCGACCTGTATCGCGGCATGGGTAAAGACCGGCTCGGGCATCCTGCAGCCGATCGACGAGGGGAATATCCCCGACCTTGGCAACCGCTATCTTCTGACGATCCTTGTCTTCTTCCTCCTGGCGGGGCTGATGCACGTGTATCTCAGGTACAGCAAGCAGGGATATGAGATCTCGGTCGTCGGCGAAAGCAACAATACCGCCAAATACATCGGTATCAATGTGAAAAAGGTCATCATCCGCACAATGGTGATCTCGGGCGCGATCGCGGGACTTGTCGGTGTCTTTATCGGCGGTGCGATCGACCATACCGTCAGCACCGGCTCGGCAAGCAATATGGGCTTTACCGCGATTATGACGGCCTGGCTTGCCGCCTTTGATCCGCTTGTTATGATGGCCTCCTGCTTCTTTATCACCTTTATCTCCAAGGGAATGGTGCAGGTTCGCAAGGACTTCAAATTCACCAATGACGCGATCGCCAATATCGTCATCGGTATCGTTTACTTCTGTGTCATCGGTGTGACCTTCTTTATTTCCTACAAGGTCGTATTCCGCGAAGGCGCCTTCGATGGCATCAAGCACCTGTTTACCAAAAAGAATGTCGATGAGAACAAAAAGGAGGGCGTCTGATGGTTTCTTTCTTTGTTGGCGCGATCGCGCTTGCGACGGTCTTCCTTTTTGGGTGTGTCGGTGAGATCATCACCGAAAAGGCAGGGCACCTGAACCTTGGCATCCCCGGTATTATGTGCGTCGGAACCGCCGGCGGCTGCTATGCGGTGTCGATCTACATGGCGGCACTCTCGGATCCCTCCAAGGCATCGTGGATCCTTCTTATGCTCCTTCCGATCCTGTTTGCGTTCCTCTTTGCCGCCGCGCTCGGTGCCGTTTATGGGCTTCTGACCGTCACGCTCCGCTGCAACCAGAACATCACGGGGCTTGCCGTCACCATCTTCGGCAACGGCTTCACGCAGTTCTTTATCGACACCTGCGTTCTGAACAGCGATGCCGACCGTGCTAACTTCGAGATAGCGGGCAAGATCGTTTCGCGTGGCTTGCCCTTTGCCGATGCCCTCGGCTGGTTTGGTGACATCGTCCTCTCGCACGGCTTCCTTGTCTATCTTTCGATCGCCGTCGCGATTCTTGCGGCGTGGTTCCTCAAAAAGACACGGGCGGGCCTGCACCTTCGTGCTGTGGGTGAGAGTCCTGCCACCGCCGATGCCGCAGGCATCAACGTCACCGCTTACAAATACGGCGCGATCCTGATCGGCAGCGGCATCGCGGGCCTTGGCGGCTATTTCTACATTATGGACTACATCAAGGGGAGCTGGGAAAATGCCGCGACCATCGAGGCCCTCGGCTGGCTTTCGGTCGCCCTCGTTATCTTCACCCTCTGGAAGCCGAATTTCAGCATCCTCGGCTCCTTCATCTTTGCCGCCCTTTACGTGCTTGCCTATTGCATCAACGGCAACTCGGTGCAAAAGGAGCTTCTGAAGCTGATCCCCTACGTCATGACGGTGGTCGTTCTCGTAATCACCAGCATCAAGGGGAGCAAGAACAACCAAGCCCCCGCCTCTCTCGGCCTTTCCTACTTCAGAGAGGAAAGATAAGCAGAAAAAAGCACCCGACGGGTGCTTTTTTCTTTTCTCCCTTGCAAAACCGCCGTCAATATGCTACAATATACTGAATGAGTATGCACAACGCTTCAAGAGGAGGTGACGGTATGGTAACGATTACGGCGGTTCTTCCGCGCTCACGCGCGGCAAAGCGCGGCATCCGCGCAGGTGACGTTCTTTTGGAGATCAACGGCAAGCCGATCCGTGACGTGCTTGATTACCGGTTTTACCTGGCCGAGGAAAGAGTCACCCTTACCCTCTGCCGCGGCAAGCGGACCTTCCGCAAGAGGATAAAAAAAGAGGTTTACGACGACATCGGCCTTCTCTTTGAAACCGCCCTGATGGACAAAAAGCAGTCCTGCCGCAACAAGTGCATCTTCTGCTTTATCGACCAGCTGCCAAAGGGCATGCGCGAGAGCCTGTATTTCAAGGATGACGATGCGCGCCTGTCCTTCCTCCACGGCAATTACATCACCCTGACGAATCTGACCGATGCCGATATTGATCGCATCATCGAGATGCACATTTCCCCTATCAACGTGTCGGTGCATACCACAAACCCCGCACTCCGTGTCGAAATGATGGCCAACAAGCGCGCGGGCGAGGTGCTTTCCTATCTTGACCGTCTGGCTGCCGCGGGCATCACCCTGCGCGCCCAGATCGTCCTCTGCCGCGGCATCAATGACGGCGAGGAGCTTGCCCGCACGATGCGTGACCTTAGCGCCCTTTATCCCGCCCTTGACAGTGTGTCGGTCGTTCCGGCGGGCCTCACTGCTCACCGCGAGGGCCTGTATCCTCTCACCGCCTATACCCGCGAGGAGGCCGAAGCCCTTGTGCGCACGGTCGAGGCCTTCGCTGCCGAGCATCTCAAGGCGCACGGCTCCCGCCTCGTATACGCCGCGGACGAGCTGTATCTTAAGGCGGGGCTCCCCCTGCCCGCTGAGGAGGCCTACGAGGGCTATCCCCAGATCGAGAACGGTGTCGGTATGCTGCGCTCCTTTTATCAGGAAGCGGCGGGCGCGCTTGCTGACCGGGCAGAGAGCGTGGGTGAAGTGCGCCGCGTTTCGGTAGCCACCGGCGTTGCCGCCGCGCCTATGCTCCGGGAAATAGCGGCAAAGGTGGCCGAGGAACACAGCAATTTGTCAATTCAAGTTTACACTATAAAGAATCGGTGGTTTGGTGAGAGCATTACCGTGTCCGGCCTGCTCACGGGCCGTGATATCGCCGAGCAGCTTGCCGGCTGTGATCTCGGTGACGTTCTTCTCCTATCGAGCAGCACCCTGCGTGCCGACGGGGATCTCTTTCTCTGCGGTATGACGCCGGGCGAGCTTTCCGAAAAGCTCGGGGTGAAGCTCCGATTTATCGGTGAGGATGGCGCCGCGTTTGTTTCGGCCCTTCTTAACGAAGAAAGCGAGGTATAAGTATGTCAAAGCCCATCGTTGCCGTCGTCGGGCGGCCGAACGTAGGGAAGAGCACCCTTTTTAATAAGCTCATCGGTGAGCGCCGTTCGATCGTTGAGGATACTCCCGGTGTTACGCGTGACCGCATCTATGGCGATGCCGAGTGGAACGGCAGGCGCTTTTTGCTCGTGGATACCGGCGGCATCGAGCCGAAGACCGACGACCTGATCCTTGCCAAGATGCGTATGCAGGCCGAGGTCGCGATCGAAACGGCCGACGTCATCGTCTTCCTTTGTGATATCCACGCGGGTCTCACCGCCGACGACCGCGATATTGCCGTCATGCTGAAGAAGTCGGGCAAGCCGATCGTCATTGCCGTCAATAAGATCGATCGCGTCGGCGAGCTTCCTTACGGATATTACGAATTCTACGAGCTCGGCTTTGAGCGCGATCCCATTGCGCTCTCCTCGATCCACGGCACCGGCACCGGCGACCTTTTGGATGAGGTGGTGGCCGCCCTGCCCCCCGAGAGCGAGGAGGACGAGGAGGACGGCACGGTTGCTGTTGCCGTCATCGGTAAGCCGAACGCCGGCAAATCCTCCCTTGTCAACCGCCTCATCGGCGAAGAGCGACAGATCGTTTCGAGCATCCCCGGTACAACGCGCGATGCCGTGGATACCGAGTATAAGAATGAGTACGGCTCCTTTACCTTTATTGATACTGCCGGCATCCGCCGCCGGAGCAAGGTCGAGGACCGCATTGAAAAATTTTCGGTGCTTAGGGCCAAAATGGCCGTCGAGCGCGCCGACGTGTGCCTGCTTTTGATCGACGCTGCCGAGGGCATTACCGAGCAGGATGAGAAGATCGCGGGCATCGCCCACGAGGCGGGCAAGGCCACCATCATCGTCGTCAACAAATGGGACCTGATCGAGAAGGATAACTCTACCGTCAATGAGTTCAATCGCAAGATCCGCACGGCCCTCTCCTATATGCCCTACGCCCCGATCTATTACGTATCTGCTCTTACGGGCCAGCGCACGGGGATCCTCTTTGAGAAGATCCTTGAGGTGTACGCCGAGGCGCACAAGCGCATCACAACGGGCATGCTCAACGATCTTCTGAACGATGCCATCACGCGTGTCCAGCCCCCCTCGGACAAGGGCAAGCACCTGAAGGTCTACTATATGACCGAGGCCTCGGTCGCGCCCCCCACCTTCGTTATCTTCTGCAACAGCGCCGCCCTGTTTCACTTCTCGTACCAGCGCTATATTGAGAACTGCCTGCGGACGGCGTTCGGCTTCGAGGGTACTCCCATCCGCCTCGTTATCCGCCAGCGCGGTGACGATATGCCCGAAAAGCTGTAAGGAGGCCCCCCTTGTTTATTGATTCCATTAAGATCTACCTGAAGGCGGGGGACGGCGGCAACGGTGCCGTTGCCTTCCACCGTGAGAAATACGTTTCGGCCGGCGGGCCTGACGGCGGCGACGGCGGCAACGGCGGCGACGTCATCTTCCGCATTGATCCCGGCTCCAACACCCTCCTTGCCTTCCGCTACAAGCGCAAGTTTAGCGCTGAGTCCGGTGCCTCGGGGAAG
>JAZQVJ010000129.1:0-2474 GCA_045631785.1 Eubacteriales bacterium | reverse complement strand
CGCAAGGACTACTCCTCCCACAAGGAGAACCCCCTGGAACTGCTGGATGACGAGAAGCGCTACCTGGTTGGCGCCGGCATCAACACCCGTGACTACGCCGAGCGCGTTCCCGCCCTCATTGAGGCGGGCTGTGATGTCCTCTGCATCGACTCCTCCGAGGGCTTCAGTGAATGGCAGAAGCTGACGATCGACTGGATCCGTAAAAACTACGGTGAAAAAGTGAAGGTCGGTGCCGGCAACGTTGTCGATGCTGAGGGCTTCCGCTATCTTGCCGATTGCGGCGCCGACTTCATCAAGGTTGGTATCGGTGGCGGCTCGATCTGCATTACCCGCGAGACCAAGGGCATCGGCCGCGGCCAGGCTACGGCGCTGATCGACGTTTGCCGTGCCCGTGACGAATACTTTAAGGAAACCGGAATCTACGTTCCCGTTTGCTCGGACGGCGGCATTGTGCATGACCATCATATGACTCTGGCCCTGGCTATGGGTGCCGACTTCCTGATGCTTGGTCGCTATTTCGCTCGCTTTGACGAGGCGCCCGGCGGTAAGGTCAACGTCAACGGTACCCTGATGAAGGAATACTGGGGCGAGGGCTCGAACCGTGCGCGCAACTGGCAGCGCTACGACCTCGGCGGCGCCACGAAGCTTTCCTTTGAGGAGGGCGTGGATTCCTACGTTCCCTATGCCGGCAAGCTTTCCGACAACGTGCAGCTGACGCTCGCCAAGGTGCGCTCCACGATGTGCAACTGCGGTGCGCTCTCGATCCCCGATCTTCAAAAGAAGGCCAAGCTCACGTTGGTTTCTTCGGTCAGTATTGTTGAGGGCGGTGCTCACGACGTCCAGCTGAAAACGCCTACCACCAAGCTTTAATCATTTTCCCGAACGCCGAAATCTGCCACAAAGCAACAAAGGAGCCGCACAAGGTGCGGCGCCTTTTTCAGAGGATACCGCCGAGGCGGCTCGCTGCCGGCAGCTTTCGCATACACTGACGAATAGGGGTGTGCCACTTGACGCGGCACGGCCCCCTATCTTACATCTCTTTGCTTTGGGAGCCTTATGAAGATGGAACTATTCTGCGGTCTATTCTTACCCCTGCTCGGAACGGTGCTGGGCGCCGGCTGTGTCTTCTTCCTCCGTGGGGAGATGAACAAAAGCCTTGAGCGCTCGCTCTCCGGATTTGCGGCCGGTGTGATGGTGGCTGCCTCGGTATGGAGCCTACTCATACCTGCTATGGATCATGCCGCCGACATGGGGAGCCTCGCCTTTCTTCCTGCAGTTGCGGGGCTGGCGCTCGGCTTTGCCTTTCTCTTGCTGCTTGACCGCGTGATACCGCATATACATCCGGGAACCGGGGACATTGAGGGTCCGCCAACAACGCTGGGGCGCTCGCCAATGCTCGTCCTTTCGGTGGCACTCCACAACCTGCCCGAGGGGATGGCGGTTGGTGTGGTGCTTGCGGCCTTCCTCGCGGGGGATGCTTCGATCGGAGGATCGGCAGTCCTTGCGCTTGCGCTCGGCATCGCGATCCAAAACTTCCCTGAAGGGGCGATCATCTCAATGCCCCTGCGGAGTGCGGGTGCCTCCAAGGGGCGATCCTTTCTTTGGGGCTTTCTCTCTGCTGTGATCGAGCCGATCGGCGCGGCGCTCACCCTGCTTGCCGTATCGGTGGTTCTGCCGGCGCTCCCCTACCTTTTGGCGTTTGCCGCGGGAGCGATGCTCTACGTGGTGGTGGAGGAGCTGATCCCAGAAATGGCATCGGGCGAGCATTCCCACCTCGGAACCATCTTTTTTGCTCTCGGTTTTTCTCTGATGATGGTGCTTGACGTGGCGCTTGGCTAAGGTGAACTCTTTTTCCCGACATGACCGCAGGAGGATATGCCTGCGGTCTTTGGTTTTTCGGAAACCGCCAAGGCAATTATTCCCTTGACAATTTTAAGGTTTCATGCTATAATTCTTTGTGTATTGGTATAGTCTAAAAGACAACCTTTATTATCACTTCTCGCTTGGAGGTTATTATGGCACTTCTTTCCGCTAATGTTCCGGCTGCCGAAGGCTCCTTTCCTGCATTCGCTTTTTACTTAATTGCCGCATTCGTGGTGATGATCCCCGCGATCATCCTCCTCGTGCTTGAGCTGCCCAAGCATGCCTCTTGGTTCGTTACCGTCGCTACGTTCTTCATTTCATTTGGCATCATCTCCCTCGTCTTCTTTCTTAGTGGTGGCGATATTCAGTTCATGCATTACCTCATCGCCTTTGGCATCGCCGGAGTGACGAGCATTACCTACAATATCATCGCGGGCATTGTGATCGATGACAATCTATGGCCTGCCGTTGCGTGCATTTCCCAGGAGCTCTTCTCCTTAGGTGTGATGGCTCTGCTCCTCTTCCTCCATTGATTATCAAGGGATCCGCCATTGGCGGATCCCTTTCTTATAAGGATAAACCCCCACGGCGCATCAAGAGATGCCCGTGGG
>JAZQVJ010000128.1:0-11521 GCA_045631785.1 Eubacteriales bacterium | reverse complement strand
TACGACTTCTATGCCGTCCGTGTTATCGTATCCACCGAGCTTGAGTGCTATACCGTCCTCGGCTATATCCACGAGCTGTTCCGTTCGGTCCCCGGGCGCTTTAAGGACTATATCTCCACTCCAAAATCGAATATGTACCGTTCGCTCCACACCACGGTCGTCGGGCATGACGGTATTCCCTTTGAGGTGCAGATCCGTACCGTCGAGATGCACCACACCGCTGAATACGGTATCGCCGCCCACTGGAAGTACAAAAGCGGCGCCGACAGCCGTACCGAGATCGACGATAAGCTCCGCTGGATCTCCCAGCTCATCGAGTCGGACGAGGACACGCGCGATCCCGGCGACTTTATGCACGACTTCAAGACCGACGTCTTTCGCGATGAGACCTTCGTGTTTACTCCGCGCGGGGACGTTATCTGTCTTCCTCTCGGGGCTACGGTCATCGACTTTGCTTATGCCATCCATTCGGCGGTCGGCAACAAGATGGTCGGCGCCAAGATCAATGGATCGATCGTCCCGATCGATCGCGTTCCTCAGAACGGCGATATCGTGGAGATCCTCACCTCCTCTGCCTCCCGGGGCCCGAGCCGCGACTGGCTGAAGATCGCCAAGACCAGCAGCACCAAGGCCAAGATCCGCGCCTGGTTCAAGAAGGAACGACGCACCGAGAACATTGCTCTCGGCCGCGAGGAGATCGCGCGTGAGTTCTCGCGCTACGGCCGTGCCTACACCGCCGAGGACGAGCAGGCGATCGTTAGCCGCGTCGCCGAGCGCGTCGGCATCCAGGATCCGGAGAATTTCTATAATACCATCGGCTTTGGTGGGCTTACCGTTTCGCACATTGCGGGGAAGCTGCGCGAGGAATTCGACCGCCGGGTATCTCTGCCCGAGACCGAGGCGGAGAAGCCGACCATCCGCGTCACCGATAAACCGAAGAATTTCAAGAGCAACAGCGGTATCGTGGTGGACGGCGCCCGTGGCTGCCTTATCAAATTCGCCAAATGCTGCAATCCCCTCCCGGGGGACGAGGTCGTTGGCTTCGTCACTCGCGGGGCGGGCACCTCGGTCCACAAGAGCGATTGCCCGAACGCCTTGCGCGGCATCGCCGATCCCGAAACATCGAGCCGCTGGATCGAGGCACATTGGGAGGACGAGTTCGTTTCCCACGGCAACGAGGATCTTTTTGAGGCCCTGATTAAGATCTTTGCGGTGAACCGCATCGGCATCCTTGCCGATATCTCGGTCGCTCTTGCCGAGATGCGTGTGGCGATCATCAGTGTCAATACCGCAAATACGGTGAATAACGAAAAGGCTACCATAAATCTTACGATCGGCTGCAAGAATGTCAGCCACTTCCGTTCAATCATTTCAAGGCTCCGCAAGATCGACGGCGTTTTTGACGTTGTGCGCGGTATCGGCCGGTAAGGAAAGCTATGATAGCAGTACTGCAGCGTGTACGCTCCGCCTCCGTGATTGCTGACGGTGAGCCCGTGGGACGTATTGAAAACGGCCTCTTTATCCTCCTCGGCGTGCTTGAGGGAGATACCGAGAGGGATGCCCTCCTTCTTGCCGAAAAGATCGGCAAGCTCCGTATCTTTACGGACGATAACGACAAAATGAACCTTTCGGTGACCGACGTTGGCGGCTCGGCCCTCGTCGTTTCGAACTTTACCCTTGCCGCCAATTACGCCAAGGGGAACCGCCCCGACTATCTCCGTGCCGCCCACCCGACGGTTGCCGAGCCGCTTTACGATCGCTTCTCGCAGCTTCTTTCCGAGCGTGTTGGGCGTGTGGAGCGCGGGGTGTTCGGCGCCGATATGCAGATCACCATGACGGCGGACGGACCTGTCACGATCGTGATGGACTCCCTTGTCCTGAAGGGAGGCCGAGGATGATCCTGCGTATCGACGGCGGGATCAACCGCTATTATGTCGAGACTCTGTGCATGGTCTTTTTTCCGGGCGCTACCTTTTCGGGGAGTGAGCAGCCGGGCCCCGAGACTCCGGAGGTCACGGTGTCGCTCCGCCACGAGGGTGAGAGCGCTTTGGCCTCTGCCACCTTCCGTGTCGGAGATCGCATCACAAGCGGCGAGGGTGCCTCCGAGCTTGGTGAGGGCAAAAGCACGTCGCGCGCCGAGAAGATTGCCGTTGGCCGCGCGATGTTCGCAGCGGGGAAGGCCTTCTTTTCCTATACGCCCCCTTGGGGCATCCTCACGGGTGTGCGCCCCGCCAAGGTTGCCACCGAGCTGATTCGAAGCGGCAACGGTATCCGTCAGTCGCGCGCCATCCTCCGTGACGAATATTTCCTGAATCCCCGCAAGGCGGCGCTTGCCGTGACGGTGGCCTCGAACGAGATGAAGCTGACGGGGAAGCCCCCGGGTGACCTTTGCAGTGTCTATCTCTCGATCCCCTTCTGCCCCTCGCGCTGCGCTTATTGCTCGTTCGTGTCCTACACCTCGGGGAAGCTCCT
Organism: Eubacteriales bacterium; assembly: GCA_045631785.1. Taxonomy (GTDB): domain Bacteria; phylum Bacillota; class Clostridia; order Oscillospirales; family CAG-272; genus UBA1740. Next base: position 9,049 of record JAZQVJ010000128.1, on the reverse strand, counting down.
TTCCCTCATTGACGACTATCTTCTTGAGCTTTACCGCGATATCGACGACACCTTCGCCACCATTCGTGAGCTTGGCCTTCGCGTTGCCACGGTCTACATCGGCGGCGGAACGCCCACCGTTCTCAGCGCTCGGCAAATGACACGCCTCCTTGCGAAGATCGGGGAGCATGTCGATCCTACAACGCTTCTCGAATTTACCGTGGAGGCAGGCCGCCCCGATACCATTACGAGGGACAAGCTGGATGCCATTCGTGACGGTGGGGCAGGGCGCATCAGTGTCAACCCTCAGACGCTCTCGGATGAGGTGCTGCGCTCGATCGGGCGTCATCACACCGTCGACGACTTCTACCGCGCCTATCAGCTGGCGCGGGAGGCGGGGATCGGTGCCGTCAATGTCGATATGATCGCGGGGCTCCCCGACGATACCTTCCGCATCTTCTCGGATTCCTTCGATAAGGTGCTTGCTCTTGCCCCCGAGAATATCACGGTGCATACCTTCTGCGTCAAGCGCTCGGCCGCCCTCCGTCAAAAGGACGGGATCTACTCCCTCGGCTCGGCCGATGCGGCCAAGAGCGTCGAATATTCGCAAATGCGTACAAGGCTTGCCGGCTACCGCCCCTACTATATGTATCGGCAGAAGAACACGGTCGGCAATCTTGAGAACGTCGGGTATGCGCTCCCCGGCACCGAGGGGCTCTACAACATCTTTATGATGGAGGAGCTTCACAGCATCTTTGCCGTGGGGGCCGGCGCCGTTACAAAGCTTGTCCGTCCCTCCCCCACAGGAGGTGACAATAATCTGATCGAACGCATATTTATGCCCAAATATCCATATGAATATCTTCGAGATGCAGAACGGCTGCGCCTTGGTGATCCTCGGGCCTCTCTGCTTCCGAAACGGGAAAGGATCCTTTCTTTCTACCAAGGAGATTGAGTATGATCGAAGCAAAAACGGTATTTCGGGGTGAAGCCGATAAGAGGGCATACGTCGCATCGTGTGAAGCCGCCTTTGAGGCGGCGCTTGATCGTGCCGTTCAACGCCTTCTCTCGATTCCCGATTGCCGCATCGTCCTCCTCTCGGGCCCTACCTGCTCGGGGAAGACCACGACCGCGAAGAAGCTGATCTCGGAATTCTCCGAGCGCGGTAAGCGTGTCGTTGTCGTGTCGATCGACGATTTCTTCTACGATAGGGCCCTGCTCATCGAGCGCGCAGCCGGTGGGCGCGTCGACTTCGATTCTCCGGCGACCATTGATATGCAGGCACTTTCGGCCGCTGTTCGGGATATTCTCAACGGCCGCACGGCCAAGATCCCGCGCTTTGATTTCCGCACGGGGCGCCGCGAGGGGTACACCGAGATCGGATGCGACGAAAGCACCGTGTATCTCTTTGAGGGAATTCAGGCCATCTATCCTGAGGTCACCGCCCTTTTTGCGGGGCATCGCACCGCCTCGGTATGCACCTTTGCCGAGCGCGGCATCCGCGTAGGTGAGGAGACCTTCGACCGCACCGAGATCCGGCTTCTCCGTCGGCTTGTGCGCGATTATAACTTCCGCGGCGCCTCCCCCGCCTTTACCCTTTCACTGTGGGAGAGCGTGCGCGACAACGAGGAGCGACATATCCTGCCCTATATCGGGAGCGTGGATGTGTGCATCGATTCGACTCTCGGCTATGAGATCTCGGCGCTGAAGCCCTACCTCCTTCCTCTTTTGGCTACACTCTCGCCCGATGATCGCTTTTATCATGAGGGGAAGCGGATCTCCTCCATCCTCCGCAGGGTGGATGAGATCTCAAAGACCTATATCCCGGTGACCTCGGTCTATCGGGAATTTCTGGGGTGACGTATGAAAATTTTATTTGACCGCGTGGCCATCCCCGGCACTCTCCCCGGGGAAGAGCTCTTTGTGACCGTGGAGGGGAATCGAATTACCGCCATCGACAGGGAAAGGCCGACGGGCGCCTTTGACCGCGTGATCGCAGGATCGGGAAAGCTCCTTACACCGGGGCTTGTCAATGCCCATACCCACGCGGCTATGACGATATTCCGCGGCTACGGCGAGGACCTTCCGCTTGACCGATGGCTTAACGAACGCATCTTCCCGGCTGAGGATCGCCTCTCCGAGCGCGCTGTCTACCTCGGCACTAAGCTCTCGATCGCCGAGATGCTGGCGGGGGGCGTGACCTCCTTCTCGGATATGTATTTCTTCTGCGATGCTACCGCCCGTGCCGTTGCCGAGGGTGGCATTAAGGCCAATCTCTCGCGGAGCGTCGTTTCGTTTGACGGTGACGCCGATTATCGCCGCGATCCCCGCGTTCTTGAGTCGCTCTCGCTCTATGACGAGTGGAACGGCGCCGAGGACGGGAGGATCCTCATTGATCTTTCGCTTCACGCCGAGTATACCAACGTCGCCGCGTGCGTGCGTACCGTGGCTGAGGAAGCGGGGCGCCGCCGGGCGCGCGTGCAGATCCACCTTTCGGAAACGCGGAAGGAGCATCGCGAGTGCCTTCTGCGCCACGGCGTCACGCCCACGCGCTTCTTTTACGATAACGGCCTCTTTGAGGTACCCGTGGTGGCCGCCCACTGCGTCTTCTTGACGGCGGAGGATCGGGCGATCCTTTCCGAGCATGGCGCCACCGCCGTCCATAACCCGGTCAGCAACCTGAAGCTCGGCAGTGGGATCATGCCGCTTCGCACGATGCTCCGTGCCGGCATCAACGTCGCCCTCGGGACCGACGGTGCCGCCTCCAACAACCGCCTCGATCTTCTGCGCGAGATGCAAACGGCGCTCCTGCTTTCCAAGGGCACCACCCACCGCCCGGACGGTGTGAGTGCGGCCGATGCCTTGCCGCTTGCCACCGAGGCCGGCGCTCGCGCCCAAGGGCGCACGGACGTTGGTCGGCTCAGCGTCGGTTACCGTGCTGACCTTGCCCTCTTTGACCTTGCGGGCCTTTCTCATCAGCCCGTCATTGATCCCGTTACCTCGCTGGCCTACTCTGCCTCCTCGCACGACGTTTGTCTTACGATGGTGGATGGCAGAATCTTATATGAAAACGGCGAATTTACAACGCTGGATGTGGAAAAACTGAAATCGGAGTTCTCGGAAATGAGATCCCACTATTTCGATTGACCGCGGAGGCATTGTATGGAGAAAGCACGTTCGGCAAATAAAGAGGGGGGCAGATCCCTCGTCCTTGGGGTATTGCTCCTTTCGGTAGCCAACCTTCTTGTCAAGGTCTTCGGCTTTCTCTACAAGGTGCCACTCAACCGCGTCCTCGGTGATGAGATGGCCAATGTCAATGCGGCGTATGCGGTCTATACCCTGCTTTACATGATCTCAACGGCAGGGATCCCCGTCGCTGTTTCGGTGCTTATCTCCGAGGCACGTGCCAAGGGGCGAGGCGGTGTTTTGCGGATCCTCCGCATCTCACTCCTTGCTCTCGCCTCGATCGGTGCTGTAGGAACGGCGGCACTCCTTGTCTTAGCCGGTCCGATCTCACGCGCCAATTCGGGAGGGGATTCCTACCTCTGCCTGCTGGCGATCGCACCGGCTCTTTTCTTTGTTTGTCTCTCCAGTGTCTTCCGCGGCTATTTTCAAGGCTTCGGTAATCTGCGCCCGACCGCTGTTTCGGGGGTGATCGAGGCCTTTGGCAAAATGGCGCTCGGTCTCCTTTTTGTGCGGGTTGTGCTGACACTCCCGCGCGGTGACACCCACCTCGCTGCCGGTTATTCGGTCTTTGGTATTACGGTGGGAATCGCGCTTGGCACGCTGTACCTTTTTATTGAATATGCCATTGCGCGTCGCCGCCAGCCCGGTCCCCCCCTGTCAGCGGAGGAGGAGTGCACGGGGGGCGCGATCCTTTGGCGCCTTATCAAGGTGGCGGTACCGATCGCGCTCGGCTCGGCCGTTATGAGCCTTTCCTCGCTTGTGGATTCTCAGCTGATGCGGCCTCTCCTTACCGTCTATTACGGGGATGCGGAGCTTGCCAAGGCGGTCTTTTCCGACTATTCGACGGGGGCTGTCACGCTCTTTAATATGCCCGCTATTCTTATTTATCCCATCACTGCCGCCATCGTTCCTTATATCACGGTGGCGCGCACCGAGGGGCGCACCGCCGAGGCGATCACCGCCACGGGCTCTGCGCTCCGCACGGCGGCGCTCATCTCGCTCCCTGCCGCCTTCGGTCTTTCGGCGCTTGCAAGCCCTATTCTTTCCTTCGTTTTTGTCGGGGATGCCGACATGGCCGAGCATGCGGGCGCGCCCCTCTCGATCCTCGCCCTTTCGGTCTTTCCCCTCGCGATGCTGGCTGTCACCAACGCCGTTCTCCAGGCCTATGGGAGAAGCGGACGCCCCGTCCTTTCAATGCTTGGCGGCGTCCTTGTCAAGATCCTGTCGCTCATCCTCCTGACAGGCTCGCTTGGGGCGCTTGCTGCCCCTCTCGGCACGCTCCTCTTTTATCTGACGGCCCTGCTTCTCAACGCATACTTTATATGGAAGGACACCCCCCTGCGCTTTGAGCTTTTTTCGCTCTTTGCCGCCCCGTGCGCCTCGGGGGCGCTTTCGTCAATCATCGCCTTTTTTGTTTATGCGGCCGCCGCTACCCTTTCTTCCGCCCTTGCGTTGCTCCTTGCCATCGGCTCGGCCGTTATCGTCTACGGCCTTTCGGTGCTTCTTTTCGGCGGTATCCGTCCTGAGGATTTTCGACTTCTCCCCAAGGGAGAGCGTATTTTATATTTTCTTCAAAAGTACAAACTCATAAGGAAAAGGGAATAGCTATGAATAAAGAGGCCGGAAACGCGGAAAAATGCAAAGAAAACGAGTCATATGCCGAGCTTGTTGCGATCGTCCGCCGCCTGCGCGGCGAGGGCGGATGCCCCTGGGACCGTGCCCAAACTCACACCTCGCTTTCGCGCTATCTTATCGAGGAGACGTATGAGGTGATCGATGCCATTGAGCGCAGCGATACCGCCGATCTTCGCGAGGAGCTTGGCGACCTTCTGCTTCAGGTGCTCTTTCACGCCGAGATTGAAAGGGAAGCGGGGCGCTTCGATATCGGGGATGTTGCCGCTGAGGAATGTGAAAAAATGATCCGTCGCCACCCCCATGTTTTTGGCACCGCCGGGGCAGAGGAAACGCTTGCTTCGTGGGAAACGAGCAAAAACCTTGAGAAAAAGAGGAACACTCTTGCCGAGCGCCTTGGCTCGGTGCCGCGCGCTTTGCCGGCGCTTCTGCGCGCACAAAAGCTGCTTGAAAAAGCAAAGGGCGATCTGCCCGATTCGCTTCTCCCGTCAAAGAGCGCCGTTTCTCGTATTCTTGACCTTTCGGGGGTTGCAAAGGCCGAGGATAAGACGGCCGTCGCCGGCGAATTTCTATTCGCCGCTGTCGCCTCCTTTGCCTCCGCAGGCGTTGACTGTGAGGCCGCACTTTCCTATGTGCTGCAAGGCTTTTTCGAGCGTATCAGCGCTTTTTCCGCGCAGCTTCCTCAATCAATAATGTAACGCTTTTTTTGCATTTTGTTGTGATATTGCATTAAAATAGAGGTATCGGGGGTTCATTTTTTCGTCAAAATATGTGCATATTGTACAACTTTTTCTATTTTTTTGGAAAACTATTGAAAAGTTTAACTAAATGTGGTATACTGTATCAGTAGTAGCATAATGCTATGTATGCTGGAATTCAAATTTTTTTACAGAAGGATGGAGAAGAATCATGAACAAGACTCAGCTCGTTGATGTCGTCGCAAAGGCTACGGAAATGAAGAAGAAGGATGCGGAAGTGGCGGTTGAGGCCGTTTTCGATGCCATCGTTTCGGCTCTTGCCGACGGCGACAAGGTTCAGATCATTGGCTTCGGCACCTTTGAGGCGAAGGAGCAGGCTGCCCGTGAAGGCCGCAATCCTATGACCGGTGAGAAGATCCAGATGGCTGCTTGCAAGCGTCCCACTTTCTCTGCCAGCCAGGCTCTGAAGGATAAAGTCAACGCCTAAGAATGCGTCTTGACAAATATCTCAAGGTCTCGCGCATCATCAAACGGCGCACGGTGGCCAATGAGGCTTGTGACGGGTCGCACGTTTCTGTGAACGGGCGGCCCGCCAAGGCGTCCTACGATGTGAAGGAGGGCGACGTCATCGCCGTTACCTTCGGGACCAAGACCTTGAGCATCCGCGTGACCTCAATCAAGGATAGCACCAAGAAGGCGGATGCCGCCGAAATGTACGAGGTGCTTTCCGAGCAATAAAGAGAACGTTTTTTCGTTCTCTTTTTTCTTATATTCTATTAGGAGGCTTCGGCCTCTTTTTTCTTTTTGCCCTCTCATATCCTATCCTGTCTTCGCATATACTCGATTTGAGAGCTATTCAATTACATAAAGGAGGTTGCCGCTATGCCGGGCCAAGAATTAAATCCCTCGGCGAAAAAACATTCGCTGTCGCTCAAGAACAGAGAAAAGCTGATGCTTGAAGGTGTCAGCGAGGTCGTAAGCTTTGATGAGGGGGCTGTTGTCCTTGAAACGAACCTCGGTCTTTTAACCGTGGAGGGGACGGGGCTCCATGTCACAAAGCTTCTTCTTGAGGCCGGGGAGGTCACGGTCGAGGGAGAGGTCTCACTCCTTGCCTATTCGACAGGACACGAGAGGAGATCCCGGGGGCTCTTCCGCCGTACAGGAGGTTAGGATGGAGGTAACGATGTGGGGGCTCCTGCGCCTGCTCCTCCTTTCCTTTGCCTTCGGTGCGGCGCTTGCTGCCTCAACCCTCACCGTTCGCTCGCTTCGCCTCCTATGGTATCCCACCGCCTCGGAGCTTGGCATTCTTTCGCGGATCCCTCTTTTGCGTGTGGCCGAGCCCTATCGCATGCCGCGCCGAGCCCATCCCCCAAGGCTGCTTGGCGGTCTTGCCGACTTTTTCATTGCCGTTTTCTCCGGAATTGCGCTTTCGGTCTTTTATTTTGCCGAAAATGACGGAATTCCCCGACTTTTTTCGCTTTTGGCCGTGGCCCTCGGTGCCTACCTCTTTCGGCGGATCGCCGGGCGCCGGCTGTTTTGTATTCTTATTTTTCTTTGCTCGTGTCTGCGCGCCCTGATCCTTACTTTTTTTGCTGTCGCACGCAGCCTCCTCCTGTATATCGGAAAACGCTTCCTCGCTTTCCTCGGAAAGGCGGCGCATCTTTTGATAAAACACCGGAAAAGGTTATATACTAAGCATGCATCGCGGCGTTATATGAAACGCGCGGTAGCGCACCTTGGCGGAGGCGCCCTTCGGCGCGCTTTGTCGGCGGCGCTGGATGCGGAGGGAGGATAGGATGCCGACCGATGAGAGAGCCATCAAGCAATATCTGTTCCACGAGGGGAGTGACAGCGAGGCATATCGCTATTTTGGGGCGCACGTAACGCCCCTTTCCTCGGGATACCGCTATACCTTCCGCACCTTCGCCCCGCACGCTGACAGCGTGCGCCTCCTTGGCATAGATCCGGGCGGAGAGGACGGTCGCCCGCTTTGCCGTGTGACCGAGGGCGGCATCTACGAGCTGGAATTCACCGATGAGCGCGACCTTCGCGGCACGCCCTATAAATTCCTCGTCGAAAGCGGCGGCCGACAGTATAGAAGGGGCGATCCCTATGCCTTTGCCTCGCGCGGGGGCAGGGATGGCGCCTCGCTCCTTGTCGGCCTCCCGACCTATCCCTGGCAGGATAGCGAGTACCTGGCGGCACGCCGCCGCGCGGCTGAGGGGGAGTGCGAAGCGCCCATCAGCATCTATGAGGTTCATCTTGGCTCCTTCCTTCGCGACGGGGCCGGCAACTATCTCAATTACCGGGAGCTTGGAGAGCATCTCCTTGCCTATGCCAAATATATGGGCTACACTCACGTTGAGCTGCTTCCGCTTGGCGAGCATCCCTTCGATGGCTCGTGGGGGTATCAGATCTGTGCAAACTTCGCCCCCACCGCAAGATTTGGCACGCCGGAGGATCTTTGCGCCCTCGTGGACATGCTGCACAGGGGCGGTGTCGGCGTGATCCTCGATTGGGTACCCGCCCATTTTCCAAAGGACGAATGGGGGCTCTCCGAGTTCGACGGTGCCCCCCTTTACGAATACAGCGAGCCCTGGCGCCGCGAGTCGCCCTGGGGCAGCAGCTATTTTGATATGACGCGCCGTGAGGTACGCAGCTTCCTCATCTCGAACGCCGTCTTTTGGCTGAAGGAATATCATATCGACGGCCTGCGCGTGGATGCCGTTGCCTCCATGCTTTACCTCGACTATGACCGTGCCGACGGCGAATGGGAGAAAAACGCCGAGGGCAACAATAAGAATCGGGATGCAGAGGCCTTTTTCCGCGCGCTGAACGGGGCCGTTCATGCTGCCGTTCCCGATGCCCTCGTGATCGCCGAGGAATCAACGGCCTGGCCCCTGCTTACTCACCCCATTAAGGACGGGGGGCTCGGATTTGATATGAAGTGGAATATGGGGTTTTCCAACGACCTCTTTGCCTACCTTTCGGCCCCTCCGTCCGAGCGCCCGGCGCTTCACCGTGCCCTGAATTTCCCCATCACCTACGCCTTCACCGAGCGCTACGTTCTCCCCATCTCTCACGATGAGGTGGTATACGGCAAGCGCTCCTTCTTCAGCAAGCTCTACGGCACGTATGAGGAAAAGCTCGCCACCTTCCGTACGGCTCTGCTTTTTCTTATGACCTTCCCCGGGAAAAAGCTGATGTTTATGGGTACCGAATACGCCGAGGAGCGCGAATGGGATCACGATAAGGCCCTTCCGATCTCTACGGTCGCCAAGGCGCCGCACGACGAGGCGCGCGAGTACGTTGCTGCTCTCAATCGCCTCTATCTCTCGCTCCCCTCGCTCCATGAGTGCGATTTCCTCCCGGAGGGCTTCCGTTGGCTTCTTCCCGACGAGGCCGAGCGATCGCTTGTCGCCTATCTCCGGCGGAGCCGCACGGGGAGAGAGGTGGTATGCATCCTCACCTTTTCGGACCGCGACCTCGGCCGTGTTGCGGTCCCCACCCTGCGCGAGGGGGACTATCGCGTGATATTTGAAACGCAGCCAAGG